>CAZLGP010000046.1:0-4718 GCA_964558905.1 uncultured Thermoanaerobaculia bacterium
GATCGGCTACTCGCTGCTCGATTCACCTGTCGGGCTGGCGGCCTGGATACTGGATCACGACACAGACAGCTACTACAAGATATCCCGCGCATTCGTCGAAGGCGCGCCCACGGGTAATCTCACTCGGGACAACATCCTCGACAACATCACGCTGTACTGGCTGACCGGCACCGGCGCCTCGGCGGCCCGGTGGTACTGGGAGTTCGGGCGGGTGCTGGTTGCAGCCCGTGCGACCGGTCAAGCTCCTCCGCCGGTCTCGGTTCCGGTCGGCTTCACGACGTTCCCCGGCGAGATCTGGGCTGCCCCGCGCAGCTGGGTCGAGACGGCCTACCCCGGCCTCGCCTACTTCAACGAGGTCGACAGGGGCGGCCACTTTCCCGCCTGGGAGGAGCCGGAGCTCTTCTCCGCCGAGGTGCGCGCCGCCTTCAGTTCACTTCGGCCGACCCACTGACCACCAGTCTTCATTTCTAAGGAGAGAGGAGGCTCAGGTGAGAACAGCTCGCGTTATGGCGATGACGCTGATTGCAGGAAGCGCTTGGACGCTGGACGTCGCGCAGTCGCACCAGCCGGGAGCCGGGCGCACGGACCAGTCGCGGGACAAGGCGACCACCGCTGCGCCTTTGGCTGGAACGACGCAGGTTGCAGTTCTCGGCGAAACCGTAACCGTCGTGGCGGACGAGCCGATCCCGAATCTGCCGGGAAAGCGCCTCGTCAGTCTGATCGTCGACTACGCTCCGGGGGCGAGTTCGGCTCCTCACCATCACGCCGGCTCGGCGTTCATCTATGCCTTCGTCGTCTTGGGAGCGATCCGGAGCCAGGTCGATGGCGAGCCAGCCCGCGTCTATGAGGCCGGTCAGTGGTGGTTCGAGAATCCCGGTGCGCATCATCGGATAAGTGCCAACGCCAGCGACACCAAATCGGCGCGGCTGCTGGCGATCTTCATCGCCGACGCGGCCGACGAAGAGCTGACGACAACAGACCTTCAGTAAAGACGCGGTTCGAAGGACAGGCATTACGTCTGGCCGAACGCACAAAGACGTGGATCAAGGAAAGGAGATACCCGGATGGCGCAAGCATCTCGTGCCGAGTCGGTTGAGTCGCTCAAGTTCATCAATCCTCCAGGACTCTACGACCCCCGTCCCAACGCCTATTCGCACCTCGCCGTGTTTCCAGCGGGATGGCGGCTCGACAGGGCGGCGAGAGCGCCAAGGGAGAACTACCGTCGAGCTTCGCGGAGCAGCTCCGCCAGGCGCTCGACAATACCGAGACGGTGCTCGCGGCCGCCGGCGCGCGCATGTCGGATGTCGCCAAATTCAACCTGCTCATCGTCGATCATAGCGAGGACAAGTTCGACGTGGTCCGAAAGGAATTCGACCGCGTGTGGGGCGAGACGAAGCCCCCCTGGACGTTGATCCCCGTCCCGGCGCTCGCGCTGAAAGGCATGCTGGTGGAGATCGATGTGACCGCAGTCGTACCGACATAGGACTGCTGACTTCTCACCAATCAACTAACCGCGCACAGAGGAACGAACCTCCCATGACAATCAACCTGCGGAGCACGGTCCGCACCCTGGTCGCAGCGCTGGCGGTCGGACTGCTGTCGCATGCACATCACGCCCTGGCACAGGAGAATGCAGCCGCACCTCTCTCGAGCGTGCTGCCGACCGGCGGAGGAGCGGCGCTTCTCGACACATCCGATACCGTGTTCCTGATGCTCGACCATCAAACCGGCCTGTTCCAGACCGTCAAGGATGTCAGCGTCGCCGAGCTCCGGGCGAATGTCACCATGCTTGCCAAGCTCGCGACCCTTCTGAACATCCCCGTCATCACCTCGGCCTCCGAGCCTGACGGACCAAATGGGCCGCTCATGCCGGAAATCCACGAGCATGCTCCCCATGCGACCTACATTGGACGCAAAGGAGAGGTGAACGCCTGGGACAACGAAGACTTCGTTGCAGCGGTGAGGGCAACCAGTCGGCAGACATTGGTGATCGCTGGGGTCTGGACGGGCGTCTGCGTCATGTTCCCTGCGCTCGACGCTAAAGCGGCGGGATACAACGTTTACGCGGTAATGGACGCCTCGGGTGACCCGAGCGAGCTCGCCTCCCGAACCACCCTCGCGCGCTTCGTGCAGGCTGGTGTCATCCCGACGTCGACAAACGCGGTGCTCTCCGAGACTCACCGCACCTGGAACCGGCCCGAAGCCGGCGAGCTCGCCGAGCTCTACGCTCTCGTCGCGCCAAACTACGCAGCGGTCATCGAGAGCTTTCGGAAAGCCCAGGCCGTTTCTGCTCAGCCCGAGTGATCGCGGGCGCCTAGGGAAATCAAACTCGAAAGGAGATGGAAAAATGAAGGCAACTCGAATGGCGGCGGCCGCAGCGACGCTGATTCTCGCATGCGCGTTTCCGTCGGGCCAGTCCCTGGCTCAGGACATCATACGCACCGATCTGTTGAGAAAGGACATCAGCGTTCCCGGTCGCGAAGTCATCCAGGTTCTCGTCGAGTTCGCTCCGGGAGTGGCGTTTCCCATGCATGCGCACCCGGGCGAAGAGATCGCCTATGTCGTCCAAGGCACGCTGGAGTATCAGCTTGAGGGCCAGCCGCCGGTGACGCTCAATGTCGGCGAAGCCTTGTTCATCCCGGCAGGAGTCCCTCACGCGGCGAAGAACGTCGGCAGCGGCAAAGCGGCAGAGCTTGCTACATACATCGTTGAGAAAGGAAGGCCGCTTCTCACGCTTGGTGAGGTGACCTCCCGGTGAGTTGACCTGCCGGGAGAGCGCAGCGGCGCCATGGCGGCGCCGCTGCCCGCAGAGGCGCCGCCGCAGCAGGCTGCCGGTTCTCGTCGCGGCGTCTCCTCATGCAACCCAAACACTTCCCTGTCGGCCTGAGTCCAACGTCAAGAGATCAGGGGATCGTCCAGTCGGCAGACTGCAATCACACCAGAAGGAGGCAACCGAGTGCTTTGTACGCCATCACTCCGCAGACTGTGCGCCGCTGTCACAGCTCTTTGCGTCTCCATCGTGGCAGAGAGCGTTCAAGGTGACCCCATCGTGAACGATCGTATGGCCGAGATCGGCTTCTTCGCGATCGACGAGAAGATCACGCTTAGAAGGATGGTCGTGCACAGCGCCAGTCCCAGCGGGACCGTTCTCTTGCTGCATGGCTTTCCGGAGACACTATACGCCTGGAAAGAGGTCTCCCTCACCCTCTCGGATGAGTATGAGGTCCACGCCTTCGATTGGCCGGGCTACGGTCGATCTTCGAGGCCGACGATCGACCGGTTCTCGTATGCGCCCAGGGACTACGCGTACGTACTCAAGGAATACATTGAGAAAGCGAGCATCGATACGTCGAAGCTCACGATCTACGCAACGGATATCGGCGGCCTTCCGACCCTGCTTTTGGCGTTGGAGAAGCCGGACATCGCCCGGGCGATCATTGTTGGTGACTTCGCCCCGTTCAACAGGCCGCGCTACATGTACGAGAGCCTGCGGAGCCTGAAGTCACCGCCTTCGTCCGAGCAAGCCCGAGTTGCCTTCAACAACCATCGCGACGAGATTCTCGAGAACACCTTCACGAGAGGCCTGCCCCGAGAGTCGCACTTCCAGATCTCTGACGAGTTCAAGGACGACATGTTGTACGGGTGGAACCAGGGCATCATGACATCCGCAGACGCATTCTATCACTACTATTCCCACTTCACGCGGGACCAGGAGTATTTTGAGTCGAATGCAGCTCGGCTCAGAACGCCGATAAAGGTGCTTTGGGGAGAGGAAGACTTCTACATCCAGAAAGAGATGGGGGTCGAGCTGGCTAAAAGGATCAACGCGCCGCTCACTTCGCTTCCTGGTATCGGGCACTATCCTCACCTGCAAAGCCCGGAGCAGGTTATCGAGGAGATCCGGGCCACGTTCCGATAGGCACCACGCCAACGCTTCTTCGGGCACAATGTGAGCGCGAGTTGGGTGTTGCCGATCGCCAACGCTTGCCTATCCGAATGGACCCGCGGACGAGCACTACGTCGGCGAGCTATGCGACCTGCAGCTCAACGTTTTATCGTTGAATGTGCCCGAGCTCTGAGAACAATCTTCCCCTTTGGCTGAGGCTGTACACCCTCGAGCATCAGATGTGCCTCACGCGCGTCGGCCAGGGGCAGGACGGTGCCCACACGTGTCTTGAGCTCCCCACTGTCGATAAGGCCGCTGATCTCCGCAAGATGCTGACTGTTGACGTTGACCAGGAAGAACGTAGCGTCGACGCCATACTCCTCTGCAAGGCACTGATCGGGATGGGATACCACAGAAATCAGCTTGCCGCCTCGACGGACCACCTGAAACGAACGCCTCTGTGTCTCGCCACCGACCAGATCAATCACCGCGTCGACGTCGTGAACCGATTCTTCGAAGCGCTGCCTCTGGAAGTCGATCACTGTGCTTGCCCCCAGCCGGTGCACGAAGGCTACATCGTCCGTGGCGGCAGTCGCGAACGTTTGGAAACCCGCGCGCCGCGCGAGCTGAACCGTGTAGGCACCGACATTTCCTGCCGCCCCGTGAATGAGCACAGTTTGGCCAGCCTCTAGTCGGGCGTGATCAAACAACGCCTGCCAGGCGGTCACCGCAACGACCGGCACAGTGGCGGCTTCAACGTGGGTCAGAGAGGGCGGCTTCCTCGAGACCATCGCCGCGGAAGCCACGGCATACCCGGCATAGGCTCCGACGA
>CAZLGP010000047.1:0-8555 GCA_964558905.1 uncultured Thermoanaerobaculia bacterium
ACCTGTTTGTCGGTACCATGCTCATCGATGAGTACTTCCAGCTACCGGATGGGAGCGTCTCAACATTGTCCAGCATCAACCCAATCCTCGCCGACATTCCGATATGGCAAGCCTATCCTGGTGACACACTCAATGGCGATTGCACGAACTGCTTCGCGCCCAATCGGCGTGGGCTTGAGGTGGCGTTGTCCGAATCACAGTTCAGCGTCAAGCAATTCGAGATCGTCTCAATGGGCGGGTATGTGCATGCCACCGCAATCGTCGATGCCGTCGCTGCGAAATACCAGCGACTCGACGCACGTCTAGAGAAGACGCCATTCGATCCGTCGGTGCCCTACTTCCTCGACGAGCCGGGCGCAGTTCATTCCATAACGCCGCGGGGCCACTCACCAGAGGTACTAATGGATCCCGCTGAACAGGATCGGCTCAAAGACGAACTGGCGCGCATGACGTTCGGTGAACCGTAGTGCCCGAAGATTCAGTGGACCGACCTTCCACCCGGATCCTGCTTGCGGCGGCTCAGCGGAGCGACACTCGTGCATGCCCTGAAAAACGTTCCGCGCCCAGCTGTCAGGCAGGCCAAGTCAGCGGATAGCACGTCACCCGCGGATCTCCTCCAGAATCTCCACCAGCGTCCGCAGCCGATCCTCCGGCACGTGCGCGAGGATCGCCTTCAGCCTCGCCTGCACCGGTTGGTCGAGGGACGACAGCAGCGCGAGTCCTTCCTCGGTGATCGAGGACAGCACCACCCGCCGGTCCGTCGTGCCGCGGGCGCGGGTCACGAGGCCGCGGGCCTCGAGGCGGTCGAGGAGGCGCGTGAGGTCGGGGTCGCGGCGCACCATCCTCTCGGAGATCTCCCCGCATGGAAGGCCGTCCGGGCCCGCTCCGCGGAGAATGCGCAGGATGTTGTACTGCGACTGGCTGAGGTTGGCGTCGCGCAGAAGCTCGTTCATCGGCGCCGCGACCTGATCGGCCGTCCGCACGAGCGAAAGGAGTGCTTCCTCCTGCACGCTGAGGAACGGCCTTTGCTGCTTGATCTCCTGTTTCAGTTTCATTTGGAACGCACAACAAGTGGTGACTGCAATATAGTCCGCTCTAGGTTAGTCGTGCTGAGGAATATTGAACAGACGACTACAGTTGCCGGATGCGAAAAGGAGAAAACCCATGACCACGAAGACGACCTGGCAGATCGACCCGAACCACAGCACCGTGGAGCTCGCGGTCAAGCACATGATGTTCACCACCGTCCGCGGACGCTTCAAGGACGTGAAGGGAACGATCGAAGTGGACGAGCAGAACCCCGCGAACGCGACGGTCAACGCCGAGATCGCCGCGGCGAGCATCGACACGGGCGCCGCGGATCGCGACACGCACCTCCGCTCGGCCGACTTCCTCGACGTCGAGAACCACCCGGCGCTCACGTTCCGCAGCAAGCGCGTGGAGGGAGCGTTCGCAAAGGAAGGCGATTCGTTCCGCATCACCGGCGACCTCACCATCCTCGGCACGACGAAGGAAGTGACCCTCGAGGGGACGTACGAAGGCAGGGGCAAGGACCCCTGGGGTGGCACGCGTGCCGGCGCCCGCGCGACGGCGAAGATCGATCGCCGCGACTGGGGTCTGACGTGGAATCAGGCTCTGGAGACGGGTGGCATCCTCGTCGCGAACGATGTGCGCATCGAGCTGGAAGTGCAGGCGGTGAAGGCCGAGGTGGTGGCGGCCGCCTGAGTCGAGTCCCTCCTGGTGTCGTGTCCAGGTTGAAACCGCCAGGCTACGCGATGGGGATACAATCCGTCGCGCGCCTGGGGCGCATCCCGTCCGCGGAAAGGGCCGTGCCCACCCAAACGATCATCGACTCGAAGACGACGAACCTTCTTTCAGCCTGAACGTGCGGACGCCAGGCCCCGACGAAAGGAGCTTCGTGTGTCCGACGCAATCCCTCTCCCGCCCAACCCGCATCTCGAGCACTACCGCAAGCAGGCGAAGGACCTCCTGAAGGCGTCTCGGAAGGATGAAGGAGGCCGTTCGAACGCGATCCGCATGTGGGCGACGCGCTGGATCCGCGGGCTCTCCGCACGCGAGGCCGACCGCATCGTTCAACACGCGCAGGAAGCGACGATCGCGCGGCTCGCGGACGCACAGTTCTTCCTTGCCCGCGCACATGGCTTCGAGAGCTGGCCGAAGTTCGCGAAGCACATCGACGCGCTGCGCAACCCCGAATCCGCGGACGCGAAGTTCGAAGCCGTCGCCGACGCGATCGTCTCAGGCGACGTCGCTGCACTCCGGCGCCTGCTGCGGGAGGACTCATCGCTGATCCACCGGCGCTCGACGCGCACGCATCGCTCGACGCTCCTACACTACGTCTCCGCGAACGGCATCGAGGATTTCCGGCAGAGAACGCCGCAGAACATCGTGGAGATCGCCAAGGTCCTGCTCGATGCCGGCGCCGACGTGAACGCGGAATCCGACGCCTATGCCGGCCATTCCACGACCCTCGGGCTGGTCGCGACGAGCGTCCATCCCGAGGTTGCGGGCGTACAGATCGCACTCATGGAACTGCTCCTCGACCGTGGTGCGACCATCGATCGCCGGGCGATCCACGCCTGCCTCGCGAACGGCAGGGGCCAGGCGGCGGAGTTTCTCGCGCGACGCGGCGCACACCTCGACCTGGAAGGCGCGGCCGGCGTGGGCCGGATCGACGTCGTCGCGAGCTCGCTGCACGAGGCAACGGATCGGCAGCTCGCTACCGCATTTCTCCGCGCCTGCGCGTTCGGTCGCCCCGAGATCGTGAAGCTCCTGCTCGCCCGCGGCGTCGATCCCGCGGTGGCCGAGAACGATCGGATGACCGGCCTCCATTGGGCAGCCCACGAAGGGCATCTCGACGTCATCGAGCTCCTCCTCGCCCACGGCGCCCCGCTCGAAGCGGTGAACGTCTACGGAGGCACCGTCCTTGGGGGAGCCGTCTGGTCGGCGATCCACCATCCCCAACCGGCACATCTCCGCATCATCGAGACGCTGGTCGCTGCCGGCGCGCACGTGGGGGACGACTGGTTCACGGGACGCCGCGACATCGATCAGGCATTGAGACGGACGACCTGACAGCCTCTCGCGGGACGACCTTCCGGCCTCGCGGCGTCGTAGGCGTCCGCCGGTCCCGCCTTGCGCCGTTTCGTCGCAAGAGGCGTATGCTCTGCGCACCCCCGCATGAAACACGTTCGGCTCTGCAGCATCGTGCCGCCATACCTGCTCCGCGCGATCGCCGGCAGTGGCGATGACGACGACCGTTTGCGCGCACTCGCCGCGCTGGCGATGTCGAGCGGACAGCGACGCGAGCGGCAGGCGCTCGCGGAGCTCGCGGGGCTGCTGGTTCTCCCGCCTCGCGTCAAGCGCCGCACTGTATTCGACGCCGGACAGCGGCGCGCATTGCCGGGACGCATTGCCCGCACGGAAGGGGAGCGCCGCACGCGCGATGTGAGCGTCAACGAGGCGTATGACGGCGCGGGCAAGACATACGACTACTTCCGCCGCGTCCACGATCGGCGCTCGGTCGATGACCAGGGCCTCGGCATCCGCTCAACGGTGCATTACGGCGACCGCTTCAGCAATGCGCACTGGAACGGGCGCCAGCTGATTTACGGCGACGGCGACGGAAAGTACTTCCACCGGTTCACGTCTTCGCTCGACGTCGTCGCCCACGAGCTGACGCACGGCCTCACCCAGTACTCGGCGGCCCTCGGACAAAGCGGCCAGTGCGGCGCGCTGGCCGAGCACTTCTCCGACGTCTTCGGGATCCTCGTCAAGCAGTACTGGCTGAAGCAGACCGCGACGCAATCCGACTGGCTGATCGGCGCGGAGCTGCTCACGAGACGCGTGAATGGCGCCGGCATCCGTTCGATGAAAGCGCCCGGTACGGCGTATGACGACGAAGTTCTCGGCCGCGACCCCCAACCTGCGCACATGCGCGACTACGTCAGGACGCACGCCGACGACCGCGGGGTGCACCTCAACTGTGGCATCCCCAACCACGCGTTCTATCGTGTTGCCACGCTCCTCGGCGGGTGCGCGTGGGAGGTGGCGGGGCAGATCTGGTACCGCGCGCTCACGCGCGAGCTCGGGCCGCGCGCGCGCTTCCAGCAATGTGCGGACGCAACCTGGCGCGTCGCCGGAGAGATGTACGGCAAGGGCAGCGCACCGCAGGACGCGGTGCGCATCGCCTGGCGCGACGTGGGAATCGAAGTCTCGACGACGATACCGCGCGCGATCCGGCGGGTGATGGGAGAGGGGTTCGCCCTGCCGGGGGCGGCTGCGGAACTGCCGTACTTGGGGTGATCGGGGCGCCGATAGCACGGATAGGACGAAGCCGATAGCACGGATAGGACGGATGGGTACTCCCTTCCGTCCCATAGGTCTTATGCGTCCTATCGTCCTACGCCGACTTCCGGGCCCGCGCGGCGACCTCGTCGCGCCGATCGCCGCCGTCCCATTCCCGCCGGTTATTCAGGAACACGAGCAATCCCGTAGCGACGGTAATCGCGCCGAGGGTGACCACCAGCACCTCCGGGTTCCGCCGCAGGTAATTGGTGACGTCATCGAAGAGCTCGTCGATGTCGGTCTCTTCGATGCGGGCCTTGATCCGTCCGACGACGAGATCGACGAGCCCCAGCCGCTCGACGAGGTCGACCAGCGTATCCGCGGCGGCGCCGGCCGGACTTGCAGTTCGCAGCGCACGTGCGCCGCTCTTCTTCTTGGTTGCCATAGGTCCTCCGTGACTCGTCATTGCGAGGTTCAGACCAGCCGCATTCTGCTTATACTGCGCCGTCGTGGCCCTCTTCCAATCTCAGACGCGCGACGTCGTCAAGCGACTCGCCAACAAGGAATTCAACAACCTCGAAGAGCGCGACGAGCTGCTCGCCCGTCTCGTTGCCGCGGAGGACGTGCGGGCGCAGGACGTCGTCTGGACGCTATTCCGTCCCGACCGCGCGTTGCGGGACACGGGCGCGAAGATTCTGCAGCGGCTTCGCGAGCCCGAGACGCTGACCGTCTTCGTCGCCGAGGCCAAGGGCAAGCCGGACGCGGCGTTCCGCGCCGCGACGGCGGTGCTCTTCAGCCTCGGGCTACCGGGGATCGAGGCGGAGATCCCGAAGCTCCTCGCACCGGCGAAGGAGACGAAGGAAACGCTCGAGATTCAGGATCTCGCGCGGCGCATGATTCTCGAGGCGCCGCCGAGCCGCGCGCTCGAGCCGCTGCTGTGGCAGCTCGCGACCACCGGTCCCGCCGATGACCGGCTTGCGTTCCTCAACCGCCTTGCGACGCAGGAATCGGACGAGCGTTCCATCCCGCGGTGGCAGCGGCTCGTCACCGACCCCGACCCCCAGGTCCGTGAGAAAGCGCTGGAAGTGCTGGCGAAGCGCGCGCCGCTGTCCGCCGTCGACCTGTTCGTGCAGCACCTCCCGCTCGTCGGCTACAGCGTGCAGCAGGTCCTCATCGACGCGCTCACCCGCGCCGCGGCGACACAGCCTCCCGAGTTCGCGGAGCAGCTCCTTCCGCTCATCGCCTCCGGCGAGGCCGCCACCCGCACGGCGGTCATGAAGATCCTCCTCGGCATGCGCGACCGTGCCGACGTCGTGAGACGCTATGTCCGCTTCACGCAGAAGCTCGCCGGCTTCGTGCGCGACCGGGCCATCGACTCCATCCACGCGTTCGGCGACGACGTCCTCATCGCCACGATCGAGCTCCTCGGCGATCCTGATGAGGACCTCCGCGCCGCGGCCATCGCCGTCGCCGGAACGTTCGAAGATCCGCGCATCGTCCCGGCGGCGATCGCGCTGCTGAAGGACCCCGACTGGTGGATCCGCATCTCCGCCGCGGAGACCCTCGGGCGCCTGAAGGACGCGCGTGCGGTCGAGCCGCTCATCGCCGCGCTGGCCGATCCGGACGCGAAATGGGCGGCCGTCGAAGCGCTGGGCCACATCGCCGATCCCCGCGCCCTCAGCGCTCTCGGACGGATGCTCGCCGACCCTCAACCCAATGTGCGCATCGAAGTGATGCAGGCCATCCGCAACTTCAATCATCCACAGGTCGTCACGGCGCTGACGCAAATGGCCACGCAGGATCCGGAGCGCTCGGTGCGCATGCGCGCACTCGACATCCTCGACGAGATCGAGAAGCGCGATCACGCGTCGGTACGCACCGAAGCGCTCGCCGCCCGGCAGAAAGAAGGGGAGGCAAAGCTGCACGCGTATCTCATCAGCACGCGCAACAGCGGCGCTTCCGACTTTCACCTGTCCGTCGGGCAGCCGCCGATCGTGCGCATGGCCGCCGATCTCCTGCGCGCGCAGGGCGATCCGTTCACCGCAGCCCAGACCGAGGCGTTGTTGCGCGAGATCCTGAGCGACGCACAGTGGGACGTCCTGCTGCGCGATCAGCAGCTCGACTTCTGCCACTACATTCCGCAGGCCGGCCGCTATCGCGCGAACGTCTTCATCGATCATCGGGGCATGAACGCGGTCTTCCGGGTGATCCCCGAGAAGCCGCCGACGATCCAGGAGCTCGGACTGCCAGCGCATCTGTCGGAGATCGCGGACTATCACCAGGGGCTGATCATCGTCTGCGGGCCGTCCGGTTCCGGCAAGTCGACGACGCTCGCGGCGCTGGTGAATCTCTTCAACGATACGCGCACGGATCACATCGTGACGATGGAAGATCCGGTGGAGTTCGTCCACCCGTTCAAGAACTGCCTGATCAACCAGCGGGAGGTGGGGACGCACACGGAATCGTTCGCCCGCGCGCTCCGCGCCGCGCTGCGCGAGGATCCCGACGTCATCGTCATCGGCGAGCTGCGCGACAACGAAAGCGTCTCGCTCGCGCTCACGGCCGCGGAGACCGGTCACGTCGTCCTCGGCACGCTCAGCTCCACGTCCGCACCGAAGGCGCTCGATCGGCTCATCTCCAGCTTTCCGATCAACGAGCAACCACAGATCCGCGCCTCGCTGTCCGAATCGCTCAAATACGTCATCGCGCAGAGGCTGCTCCCGGCGAAGGAAGGACGGGGCCAGGTGGCATGCTTCGAGGTTCTGAAGGGGACGATGAATATCGCGAACATGATTCGCGATGAAAAGACCTACCAGATCTACTCGGCCATGCAGATCGGGCGGGCGCAGGGGATGCAGACGTTCGACGAGGCGCTGCGCGACCTCATCAAGCGCGAGAAGATCACGGCCGAGACGGCGTACATGGCCGCGCAGAAGAAGGAAGACTTCGAGGGGTTCGTCTCGCCGGAGTTCCTGCGCTCGACGGGGAGGGTGTGATGGCCGGCGCGAAGATCGAGCGTTTCCTGCGCCTGATGAACGACCGGGGGGCGTCGGATTTTCATCTCACCGTCGGGCGTCCGCCCATGGTGCGGGCATCGGGCTCGATGGAAACGATCCGCTATCGGATGATCTCGGATCGGGACTTCAACGATCTCATCGAGCCGGTGACGCCGCCCGCCCTGTGGGCCTCGTTCGTGGCCACGGGCGACGTCGACTACTCGTACGAGATCCCCGGCCTGGCGCGCTATCGGGTGAACCTCTTCCGCCAGCAGCGCGGCGCCGGCGCGGTGTTTCGCGTCATCCCCACGAAGATCATGACCATCGACCAGCTCGGGCTTCCCGAGCAGGTGCGGCGCCTCGCGCAGATCCGCAGCGGTCTCGTGCTGGTCACCGGTCCGACGGGCTCGGGGAAGTCGACCACGCTCGCCGCGATCATCGATCTGATCAATGAGACGCGCAGTCTGCATGTCATCACGATCGAAGACCCGATCGAGTTCGTACACCCCAACAAAAAATGCCTCATCCATCAGCGCGAGATCGGCACGCACGCGAAGAGCTTCGCGGAAGCGTTGAAGGCGGCAGGACGCGAGGACCCCGATCTCATTCTCGTCGGCGAGATGCGCGACCTCGATACGATCTCCATGGCCCTGTCGGCCGCGGAGCGGGGGACGCTGGTCTTCGCCACACTGCACACCAACAACGCCGCGAAGACCATGGACCGCATCATCAGCGTCTTTCCGTCGGGAGAACAGGAAGGCATCCGCAACGTTCTCGGCGAGACCATCCGGGCCGTGCTCGCGCAGCAGCTCATCCCTCAGATCGGCGGAGGCCGCGTCGCGGCGCTGGAGATCCTCTTCAGCTCCCCCGCCATCGGAAACATGATCCGGGAGGGGAAGACACCGCAGATCACCTCCGCCATTCAGACCGGCGTCCGCGAGGGAATGGTGGACATGGACACGTCGATCCGGCGGCTCTACGAGGCCAAGCGCATCAGCGCGCGAGCGGCGTACGACAAGGCCATCGACAAGGAAGCGTTCAAGGATCTGGAGGGGTGATGGGAGGGATGGGACTCATGGGACCTATGGGACGTATGGGACGAATGGGTAGAACGATCTACTCATTCGTCCCATAGGTCCCATGAGTCCCATAGGTCCCATGAGTCCCATAGGTCCCATGAGTCCCATAGGTCCCATGAGTCCCATAGGTCCCATGAGTCCCATAGGTCCCATGAGTCCCATAGGTCCCATG
>CAZLGP010000048.1:0-3011 GCA_964558905.1 uncultured Thermoanaerobaculia bacterium
CAAATAGCTATGCAGTATTCGGCGCGATGGGGGCTCGATGGCGAGCCGCTGCGACGCAGGCGATGCGGGACATCGCTGAGGAGCGGCGGTGAAGCAAGCGAGCCTCCAGCGTGCCGAATACTGTATAGCTATTTGTGAGACACCACCCTAGGGCCAGGGCTCGACGGGCGCGCCACATTCGTTGAAGACTTCGTCGCTGTAGTACGCAGTGTTACAGCCCCACCACGTGCTGAAGTTGCAACGGACTCTCTGAAAACCGCACATGGTGACTTTGGACGCGTCGGTGAAATAGTAGCGGTCGTACTCATATGCCGGAGCCGCCAGGAGTGTCCCGGCAGTGCACAACAGCAAAACCACCGCGAGAAAAACGAGTCTGCGTCGATTCATGGATATCCCTTTCGTGCGTGACCTTAATTGCACGATTGAATGAAGTCAATAAGGAAGCAGCGACAGGATGTCGCTGAATGCCCCCCGGAGCAGGGCGCCGGAAGCGAGAGGTCCGCTATCTGCGAAACAGGTTCTTCATGATGAAGATCGCATTCGCCGGACGCTCCGCGAGGCGACGCATCAGGTACGGATACCACTCCGTCCCGAACGGGATGTACACCCGCATCCCCCAGCCGTCCTTGACGAGCTGCTCCTGCAGATCGCGTCGGACGCCATAGAGCATCTGGAACTCGAACGCGCTGGGCGGGATGTTTTCCGCCTTGGCGAAGGCGATGGTGGCGTCGATCATGCCCGGGTCGTGTGTGGCGATGCCGTGATAGACGCCGCTCTTGAGCATGATCTTCATGAGCGCGACGAAGCTGGCGTCCACCTCCGACTTCTCCTGGAACGCGACGTCCGCCGGCTCTTTGTACGCACCCTTGCACAGGCGAATGCGAATGCCCTCGGCGCAGAGGTCGCGCACGTCCTGTTCGCTGCGGCGGAGGTACGACTGAATGACCGCGCCAACGTGATCGGCGTTGCCGGAGCGGCCGTGCAGATCGCGGACGATGTCGAGAGTCTTCTGCGTGACCGGCGAGCCTTCCATGTCGATGCGCACGAAGTTCTTCACGCGCGCGGCATGGGCCACGAGCTCACCCACGACCTGCCTGGTGACGGTCTCGTCGATCTCGAGACCCATGTGGGTGAGCTTGAGGCTGACGTTTGCGTCGAGGTTGCGGGTCGCGAGCTGGTCGACCATCTCGTGATAGAGCTGCGCGCTGTGGCGCGCCTCCTCGAGATTCGTGACGTTCTCGCCGAGGTTGTCGACGCTGACGCTCATGCCTTTCGCGTTCGTGGCGGTAGTGGCGGTGAGCGCGTCCTCGACGGTCATCCCGGCCACGAAGCGGCTCGACAGACGACGGCCGATGCGCGAGCGCTCGGCGACGGAACGGATCATGCGGCTTTCGGAGAGTGCGATGAAGAACGCTCGGAACATGCGTCAGGTCAACTCGCCTTGGCGACTGTGACGGCGCACACGCGACCCGCTCCCTCCCGCAGCAGCGCGGTGGCGCAGGCCCGGAGCGTTTCACCGGTGGTGCAGATGTCGTCGATGACGAGAATCGATCTTCCTTTCACGAGGGATGCTGCGGCGAAGGCGTTTCGGACGTTTGCCGCGCGTTCGCGTTTCGGCAGTTTCGACTGCGTCGCGCGTTCCCCGGCTCGTCTCAGGAGTGTCATATCACAACAAATCCCGACCCGCCGTGACAGCGCGTGCGCGAGCAGGTGGGCCTGGTTATAGCCGCGCCGGCGCTCCTTCGCCGGCGGCATCGGAACGCCCACGATGGCGTCGAAGGCGAGGTCGCCCCGCGCCCGCAGCGTCTCCTCGAGCAGCGAGGCGAGGGCATCGTCGAGGAAGTCGTGGCGGTGGAACTTGAGTGCGCCCAGAACTCGCTCGAGCGGGCCGCGGTACTCGCCCCAGGAGTCGCACCAATCGAGAGGGAGCGGGTTCGCCAGGCACCCGATACACAGCGTTGCCCGTGACCCGTTGTCCGTTACCGGGGCGGTGTCGCCCGGGCCGCGATGCACGGGCAACGGGTCACTGGCAACCGGCAACTCCATCGGCGTTGCCCGTGACCCGTTGTCCGTTACCGGGGCCGTGTCGCCCGGGCCGCAATGCACGGGCAACGGGTCACTGGCAACCGGCAACTCCATCGGCAACGGCAGCGCGCACGAAGAGCACTTCGGCCCGGCAATCTTGGGCAGCGCGCTCCAGCACGCGCCGCAGCACGACGCCTTCCGCTCGCGCCACGGGAGCTCGCGCTCGCAGGCCACGCACCAGGAGGGCAGAACGATTCGGAGCGCCTCGCGTCCAACTAACGACAACACGCTCGCGAGCGTACGCACGAGCACATTCTAGCGAGGGGAGTTGACTTTGAAGAACCAGAACCCATCCCGTATAGTGCCGGCCATGAAACGGACCCTTTTTCTGCTCGCGTTGATGGTCGTCAGCGCGATGCCTGTCGTGGCCCAGGAGACCAACGAATTCGGCTTCATCATCGGCGGCAGCCGGCGCTTCGTCGACAGTGCTCCCCACCCCAACGAAGACGACTTCCTCGAGAGCAACTTCTCCTTTACCAACAATTCCATCGAGCTGTACTGGTCGATGCCGATCGAGCCGGACCTCAATCTGAAGTTCAAGGGCGGCCGGCTCGAGACCCAGATCGCAATCCCCTACTTTCTCCCCGATCCGGAGAACCCCGGCGCGGAGATCCGGAACCGCCGCGACGTCGAGGGCGAGGTCCATCACATCGAGACGCTGATCGAGTACGAGTTCGACGAGCCGTTCGGCTCCAGCGGCCTCTTCGCCGGCCTCGGCTATTACCGGATGTCGGCCTCCGGCGAGGAGTCACGCTCGACCTGGGGCGTCACCGCGGGCGTAAACGCCGACTTTCCCATCACCCGCCGCTACGGCGTCGTGCTCGAGGGCGCCTATCACTGGACGCGCGCCGAGTTCGAGCCACGCTACATGACCTTGGGCGGCGGATTGCGAGTCTCGTTCTAGTGTCGTGTCCAGGTTGAAACCG
>CAZLGP010000049.1:0-15632 GCA_964558905.1 uncultured Thermoanaerobaculia bacterium
GGATCCGGAGGGCCATGTGGTGTTCATCCGCCACGTGGCCTTAGCCCGCATTTCTCACAGCCTTTCTGCTGCGACAGCCGATAGCGGCCTGTCTGCTTCGCCGCACGACGATTTCGCTCCTCAACATAGTGTCAACTATGCCTTCGTCGCGAAATCGCCGTGCGACTCGCATCCAGGCCACTCGCGGCTGTCTCGCGACGAAAGGCTGTGAGAAATGCGGGCTAGTGTGGACATCCCTCACCTCAGGACGCCGGTTCCGTGTTCTGACGTTAGAATCCGACCCTCAGGAGAAGAAGAATGCCGGACACTCGTCATGTCACGCCGCGCAACGGCGACGTTCTCGTTCTCGTCGGTACGATGAAAGGTGCGTTCATCCTTCGTGCGAACGATGCGCGCCGGAAGTGGGACGTCGGCGGGCCGTATTTTCCAGGAAGCGCCGTCTACGCGATGGCCTACGACGGCCGCGAGGGCCGCCACCGGATCTGGGCCGGCCCGCAGAGCATGCACTGGGGGGCCGTGCTTCGCTCCAGCGACGACTTCGGGAAGAGCTGGACGAATCCCGAGGAAGCGAACGTGAAGTTTCCCTCGGGGACGGATGCGGCGCTGCGGAACATCTGGCAGATCGTCCCCGGCCGCGCGAGCGAGCCCGACGCGCTCTACTGCGGCGTCGAGCCCGCGGCGCTTTTCGTCTCGGCCGACGCCGGAGAGACGTGGCAGTTGACCGAGGGGCTGTGGAACCACCCGCAACGCCCGAAGTGGCAGCCCGGCGGCGGTGGACTGTGCTTACACACGGTGCTTCTCGATCCCGCGGACGAGCGGCGGATCCGCATCGCGGTGTCGACCGGAGGCATGTACGTCACCCAGGATGGCGGAGCAACGTGGCGGCCCTCCAACACCGGCGTCCGCGCGCAGTTCCTGCCCGACAAGTATCCCGAGTTCGGGCAGTGCGTACACAAGGTTGCCCAGTCGGAGATCAAGCCCGAGCGGATGTTTCTGCAGAACCACTGGGGGCTTTACCGGAGCGACGATCGCGGCGAGACCTGGACCGACGTCGCGAACGGCGTCCCGTCGGATTTCGGCTTCGCGATGGCCATTCACCCGGAGGATCCGGACTGCGCGTGGATCGTGCCGCTCGAGTCGGACGAGTTCCGTTGCACGCCCGAGGGCAGGCTGCGCGTGTACCGGACGCGCGATGCGGGGAAGAAGTGGGAGCCGATGACCAAGGGGCTCCCGCAGAAGGGCGCATACGAGACCGTGCTCCGCGACGCGATGGCGGTCGATCCCCTCTCGCCGGCGGGTGTCTATTTCGGGACGCGCAGCGGAAAGGTTTTCGGCTCCGCGGACGGCGGGAAGGGCTGGTCCGAGTTGCTCGACGGTCTTCCTGCGGTCGTCTCCGTCGAGGCTGTGCGCGTGTCGTTGCCGCGCCGCGGAAGGCGCGCGTGATGGCGTTCGTGTTCGTGCTGCCCGGACCGCTGCGCGAGCTCGCGGGGAATCGCGCGGAGGTGCGGGTGCAAGGCACGGCTGGAACCGTATCGGAGGCGCTCTCGTTGCTCTGGCGCGAGTGCCCGGGCGTGCGGGACCGCGTGCTCACCGAGCTCGGCGAAGTGCGCCAGCACGTCAACGTGTTCGTCGACGGCGAGAGCATCCGAGACACGAACGGACTGGAGACGCGCGTGCGGGAGAGCTCCGAGATCACCATCCTGCCGGCGCTCAGCGGGGGGTGAGGGGGGGTGGGTGCTGAGTCCTGAGTCCTGAGTCCTGAGTCACGCCTGCCCACTCATCACTCGGTAGCACACCGGTACTTCGTGACCACCGCGTCGGTAGCGTTTTGGTGAGCTCCAGCTCTTGGAATGCCGCATCTGAAGAACCCCACGCCCGTCCTCCGTGCAGAGCGCGGGGCCGAATTGGACGGCGCGCCTGGCGCGCCAGGACGGACACGTTGTCCCGCGTGCCTCGCGTACCTTGCGTGTCTTCGCGGAACACCTTCTCGGAACGTCGGCGTTCCGAGAAGACGGCCGCCACGAAATCCACCGTCACTTGCCGCTGAAGATCGGTAGATTGTCGAGCGTTAGGGAAAGCGCAATATAGGGCCTGCTCGTCCAGCCATCTCGAGTCGCCAGCTCCTCCGCGGTGAGAAGATCCGACTGTCCGACGAACTGTCCATTCGTAAGCTTGGTGACGCGCTGGAGGGTCTCACCGACACTGATCTTTGCATAGTCGCCGAGACGCCAGGCCAATCCTGTATAGAGAGACGGGTTGGCAGTGTCGAGGCCAAACCCGATCTGCAATCCAAGACCTCGGGCTCGACGTTGGGCCCTTCCGGTCACGAAGAGAGCGAGGCCGCCGGCGCGGGTCTTGCGCTCGGTCTCGCGGATCGTGAAATGCGTGTCGGTCTCCACAGCCTTCACCGCTTTGTAGGTGCTCTCGTAGAGCCGGGTATAGGTCACCGCCGTGTCGAAGTCCAGGTCGACATTCGTCTTCTTCAGGTGGAACTTGCCGCTCCGATCGACGAGCTGCCGTTCGATCTGGCCGCTGAACGCGGGGCGCACGGTGACGGTAAACTCTTCGTTGCGCACCTTCGTCGGGCCGATCACGAGGTGCGCATAGTCGAGCTCCCAGATCGGTGCAACGCCGCGGACGAGGAGACAATCAGCCATGTCGCCGTCCGGCACTCCCTTCAAATACTTGTCGAGATCCGTGACGAAGTTCGAGACCTGTACGGTCTCCTTCAGGACGGCGGTGTTCTTTTCAGTGGCTTCGGCCGCTTTTGCGACGGCGCCATCGCGCTTCGCGACCAGGGACACGAAATCGTCGCTTGCCCGGAACAGCGGGAGAAACAGCGTCTGAGTGGCTGCATCGGCCGGCCGCGGCGAGGGAGGATTGACGATCAGCCAGCGACCCACGGTTTGGACGTGAACGCCGACGTCGCCACACTCGCCGCTCGCGGCAACGAGCGCAGCCGAAACATCGCTCCAGGCAGCCCGATATCCCTCGGAACGAAACAGCGTGACCGGAACGCCGTCGATCTTCCAGACCAACGCCTGTCTCAGAGAGGAGATGGTCTTGGGACAGCGCGCTGCCACCGCCTTCGCCGTCTCCGCTTTACTTGCGAGCTCGGCCTGCGCTTTCATGAGGTCCGACGTCGTGACCCGAATCGCAGCGAGCGAAGCTCGCGAGAAGCTCTTCGGCTCATTTTCGATGAGCTGGAGTTGCTGCGCGATCGTCTCGCGCGCCGTGGAGACTGCCGCGAGGATCTTGGCGAGCTCCTTCGACGCGGCGACCGTCTCATCCGTGGCCTTCCCAATCGACACCTTCTCGTTCTCAAGCACCGTGATCACTTCGGCCACGGCACGACCAAACTCATCGGCTTCGTCGGTGGCTTCGAACAGCGCGTGGGTCCGGAGGTCGGTGGCGGTGAGACTCTGCTGGCGCATTTGTGCGGCGCCGCTGATGAAGCCGCCGAAGAGTGAAAGAACCTTCTTCAGATCCTCGATTGCGGAGATGTCCGTTACGGTCACGGCTCCCTGCTTGGTCGCGTACAGAAGAGGTTTCGTGTTGATCAGGTAGATCGAGGCCCGTCCGCCGCGCTGCACGAGCAGAGTGGGATCGTTCGTGGCAGGTATGTCGAACGATCCCTTTGGGAGATCGTCCAAACACTTGCCGTCCCACGACCAGCCTGTCCATTCATTGGTCACATGGTCGAGAGCGGCGATTCGCGTCGGCAGGGCCTTTTTCGCGGCAAGGTACGCCTGTAATGCCGATCGTGGTGTGCACGGATCCTCTTTCACACAAGATCCTGTGTCGGCGTACACGTTGGCGGCGGTGATCGAACCGATGAGGACAACCAGGACCAGGAGCGCGCATCGCTGCATCATCTGCTTCCTCCACGAGTGAATGTCACCTCGTTAGAGGACCGCGCCGCGACGATTCCCTCAGTTCACGCTCTGAAGCCGCATCGCCGACCAGGCGCGCATCGACCGGAACTGCACATGGGGAGAGCGAAGCAGGTGCAGTTGTGCCTCTCGCAGGGCAAAATCGGACTCGAGACCGCCGCGGAGGGCACGGTGCAGCGCAAGGGAGAACTCCCGTCCGGCCGTGTCTTCGATGTCCCAAAGAGATCCCACGACGTCGCGCGCCCCCGCAGCGAGGAACGCCGCGGCGAGCGTCTGCGTGAAACCATGAGACCGCCCCGTCGCCGCCGTTCTGCAACCCGCCAGAATGACCGTCGGAGCGCGCCGGAGCTGCATCTCCGCAATCCCCGCCACGTCGAGGCTGTCCTGCAATCCGCGTTCGTTGACGGCGAGGAGCAGGCGCGACTTGCCCGGATTCAGTACGTCTTCGATCGCGTGGGTTGCGAAATGGATGACATCCGCACGCTCCATGAACGCCAGGACTCGGGATCTGGTGGCCTCTTCGTTCAACAGAATGGCGGCGTCGGAATACATGGCCGCCACGTCCTGGGCTTCGCGCTCCGCCGCCTTGAGGCTCGGCAGCGACTCGAAGAGGGAATCGGCCAACCGTGGATTCCCTACGCTGACGATCCTCTCGCTCCGCCTTCGCAGCCGGGTACGCGGCGTTGCATAAGCCGCAACTCCCGGCGCAACGGTGAGGGCGAAGTCCTCCAGCAGAAACTGCCCGTTTGGCTGTACGAGAGCTCCGAAAGGAACCGGGTCGAGCACCGGGTCCGTCACGATCACGAGACGATCCACACCGGCGAGCGCACTCCGCGCCGGCGCAACGAGCGCGTCATGGAGTCTTCGACCCTCCTCGATCGCCAGTGTGTCGTCCCCGCTGATGATCCGGTCGATGAATCGACGGACCGATTGCACGACTGTGACGGCGTCCTCGCCGGTCTCGAAACGCTGAAGCCCATTCCGTCGAATGACATAGATGACGAGACGATCCGGGAAGACTGCGTGGAAAAGCAGCGCCGTGCGCGGCTCCAGCACGGAAGAAACGAGCGCCACGGCGTCCGGGGCCGGGTGTCGCGGCCCCGCCGCGCGGTCGAGCAGAATGCGACCGCGCGGTCGGTCAGCCGCGTCGAGAGCGCCCTGGTAGTCGCCTCGTGCATCGAGCAGGTCCGCAAGTGCGGTGTAGGCGGCGTTCGCCTTCCCGAGAAACGAATCGCGGAGCAGGTCACGCTCCACCTCCATAGTCCGTTCCTCGATGATGCAGATCGCTGCTCGAAGATCGTTCTCCGCTTGATCGTGGCGAGCAAGTCGCCTGAGCGCGCCGGCGCGTCTGACCAGAACCTGGGGGCGGTGAGTGAGGCGGCCTCGGCTCTCGGCCAGACCCAGGTGCTCGGTGAACAGCATGACTGCAATCTCCGGGGCGTCCCTCTCCGCCAGGATGGCCTCGATGAGTCGCAGCTCGTTCTCCGCGACGTCGCGGAACGCGCCATCCTTCATCTCCCCGACCTCTCTGCGGGCAGCCTCGATCTGGATCGAGGTCGCTCGCGACATCTGCGCGCGCTCCGCGGCAAGTACGCGCCAGAGAAGTGCCTCGGCATAGAGCGTCGGCGTCACCGGGCCGAGCTCGACTTCGAGATTGAGCAAGGCGTGAGCGAGATCCCATCGCTGGTCCTGAAGCGCCACGAACGTCGCCGCGTGGAGGGTCGACTGGAGAGTGCGAGATGCACCCGAAGCACCGGCGATCCTCAAGGAGCGCCGGTAGATCGGCCATGCCTCGCCGGGGCGACCGAGCAGAGCCAGAACGGCGGCCATGCGGCCGTCCATGTCGGTTGCATTCTTCACCTCTCCGATTCCGAGGAAGGCGTCGCGAGCTGCTTCGAAGCGCCTCAGCGCATCTTCGAGGCTTCCCTCGAAGCCCATGATCGTTCCTCGTAAACGATGGATCGCTGCCCTCAGCGAGCGATACGCCTCAGGGGTGTCGGCGAGGAGATCGTCGAGGAGTCCGAGTGCGCGAGCCCGCTCTCCTTGATCCACGGCCGCGCTCGCGAAGAAGTATCTCGCCAGGAGCGCCACCGGGCTTCCGGAGGGCTCCAGGAGAAGCCGCGCGGCCTCGAACTTCGTCGCCGCAGCGGACGTCTCTCTTGCCTGATTGAGGGCAAAGGCTTCGCCGAACAGCCGGTGGCCGGTCGCCAGGCTTTTCAAACGTTCCGAGTTGCCCACCGCACGATCGATGGCCCTGACGGCATCGACCGGGAGTGCTTCTCCATTCGTGTCCAGCAGGGTCTCGCCGATCAGGCGAGACAAGACGACGACGCTGCCGGCTTTGCTGGAATCACCACGCAACGTCTCCGTCCCCCACAACGGCAGGTAGATACGCTCCATCGTGGTCCGGGCCTCCTGGGGAAACATCGCCACAGCGCGCGCGACGGCTTCGAGATCGCGCGCGCCCGCGGCTCGATGAAGTGTCGCCTCGACGTCCCGCCACTGCGCGGTGGATGTGGAGCGGGATCGAATCGCACGAATGCGCTCGCGCGCGTCGGCGGCCCACTGGCTGGAGCCGTCCAGACGCAGGTAGTCCGCATATGCCTTTTCGGCCAGGTGGGGAATCCCCAAGGCTTCGATGATCATCGCTCGATTGAACCGGGCCGGCAACAGCGTGGGGTCGGCATCGATCGCTCGATCGACGGCGGCCAACGCGGAAACGAGCGTCTCGTCCTCCGTCGTAGCCGACTGCGCCGTGAGTACGACCGCCAGATCATTCCAAACGGCGGCCGGCGCTCCGGCGCGGGCAAGGAGGGAGAGGCGCTTCTCCGCGCCGACGGGATCTCCGAGAAGAATCGCGGCGATGGCCTTCTTGTGATCGTCGGCGTTCGATGCGAGAAGAGCCAAAGCGGCGACGCGCAGCTCGTTGTCACGTTGCGTCGAGCCGCGGACCGACCGCGTTACCGGAAGGCGCCGGCCGACCTCCAGGACGGCGAAGCGGCCAGCGACCGTGAGGCGCGATCGCTCCACCATCCGTACCAGTCGAGGCCAGGGGTCTCGCTCGAGTCTGGCGAAGACCACGATTGCGGCAACGGCCGCTGCGGCAAGGGATACGGCGATGATGGCCTGACCGCGTCGCACGTTCACGGATGGTCTACGACCGTGCAGTCCGTCGTCGATGGAAACCTGGGACCCGCGCGGCCGGGGCAGTCTCCTTCGTCAAACCCAACGCATTCCGGAAACGCTGTCGCATCGACGCACAAGCAGTTCGGGCAGGTGGTGTCCTGCGGGTTTGGACTCAGTTTGTCAACGCACGTCTCGTAGATGGAATACAGATGTTGGAAGTGGTCCCCTGTGGAATCTTTATCATTCGGGACATTGCGCACGACCAGTTGTGCCCCTCGCCGGATTCTCACGCGACGCACCGCGCCGTACATCGATGTGAAGACAAGAACCGCCTCCTCGCCACGGATGGTGGCTTCATATCGAATCGAACAGACGGCGCAGCGATTCCGGAATTCAGTGCCATCGAAACTGATCCTTTGTTTGAGATACGTGTCCGGCACCATTCGCCCACCGCGCAAGTCGAAGAACGAAGCGATCTGCTCGGTCTGATTCCGCTTTCTGATGTCCGACAGCAACCGCCCGCACCCGCCGACCCGGCTCAGCGGCGTAGTCGCGTCGATGTAGTCTTGACCTCGCCGATTGAACATTCCCCGCGTGCCTTTCAACCGGACATCGTAGCCTTGCAGTGGGATGAGGAAGTATCCGTTTACTTGACGGTAGTCCTTGAATTCTTCCGAAATCTCCCGCGGATCGACGAGTGCGGCTGTGGGCAGGACCAGTTCCGCCTTATGCTTATCTGCGTATGGCAGCACGGCGGTGTTGTCCCAGGACCACGGTTGATTGACCTGAACCATGAGACCGACGAAAACGATGACGACATCGAGGTTCATGACGCTCGCCTCCCTTCGCTATTGTAGAGGGCCGCGACAAGAACTATTCGCTCTTCGTCGGCAAAAATTCTCGGCCGGTCCCTCACAAGAAATACCCGGTTAGCAACGGAGGTCCAGCATGGTTGATGCGACTCGACTCGGTGAGACACGAGGCCCTCGCAACCTCTTCGCGGTTACGCCTCCTCGCGAAAGATCGTGGTTTCGCGCTTTGGCCCTGTTCAGTATCCGCAGGTCAGCACTCAGCACCCAGCACTCAGCACTCCCGACGGCCGTCACACCACCGGTTCCTGGATCCGCTCGTCGCCGATGCCGGCGATGGCGTGCAGCGCGGTCTCGAGCTCGGCGATACTCGCCGGCGCGCCGATGCTGATGCGCACCGCGCGCGGGACGTCGGGCGAGACGGCGAAGGACGACGCGCTGGCGATGCGTACCCGGCGTCTGCGCGCCTCCTCCATGAACGCGTCCCCGGTCCAGCGCTTCGGAAGCTCGATCCAGAGATGCAGCGCGCGGGAATCGCCCCCCTCGTGCCGCAGGATCCGCCGTGCGATGCGCTGGCGGAGGGCGATCTCGGCCCGTTTCTGTTCCGCGATGCGCGCCGCCGTCCCGTCCTCGATCCAGGTCGTGGCCAGCTCGGCGACGATGGGGGAGGAGAAGAGCACGGTCGCACCCAGCGCGCTCTGTACGCGCGGCAGGAGCGGGTCGGGCGCGACGAGATAACCGACGCGCATGCCCGCGGCGATGGCCTTGCCGAGGCCGGAGATGAAGATCGTCCGGTCCGGGGCGAACGCGGCGACGGCGGGCGGTGTTTTGTCCAGCAGGAAACCGGAGACGTCGTCTTCGATGATCGTCAGGCCATGGCGCTCGGCCACCGCGGCGATCTCGCGACGGCGCTTCTCGGGCATCACGATGGTGGTGGGATTGTGCAGCGACGGAATCGTATAGATGACCTTCCCGGTGCGGCCTCGTGTCGCGCGCTCGAGCGCGTCGGGGACCATGCCATAGCGATCGAGCGGCAACGCCTCGAGCCTGAGATGCAGGACCGCCGCGGCAGCCTTGACGCCGTGATACGTCAGGGCCTCGGTGAAGACGGTGTCGCCCGGCTTCGTCGTCGCGGCGAGGGCCAGGAAGAGCGCGTGCTGCGTCCCCGCGGTCACGACGACGCGCGAGGGCTCCGTCTTCCTGAGGCTCGCCGCCTGACTGAGCCACGCCGCGCCGGCCGCGCGATGGCGCTCCGTCCCCGCGCCGACGGCGTAGGTTCCGTTGATGAGCATCGAGCCTGCGCGCTGCAGCATTGCCGGCGACGGGGCGGGCAGGGCGATGTTGACGGTGTTGGTGGCGAGGTCGATCTCCTCGGTCACGACAGCATCGCGGCGTACGGCGCGGACGAACGTCCCGCGCCCGGTCGACGACTCCACCAGCCCGCGCCGCGCGGCCTCGGAGTACGCCCGCGTCACCGTCACCGGCGTGATGCCGAGCTCGCGGGCGAGGTTCCGGTGGGTCGGGAGCTGGCTCCCGGGGATGAGCATGCCCGAGCGGACGTCGCGCTCGAGGGCGTCGGCGATCCGTCCGTAGATCGGACCCTCGGATTCAGGTAATCGCGGTGACCAAATTGTCATAAGCCAACCGTCATACTTGACGTCAACGGAGTGTAACACTATGTTCCCGCAAATGAGTCGTAACGATCTGGTCGACGAACCCCTCCTGGACCGCGTCCGCAACCACGCCGCCCATTTCCTCCGGGCCCTTCCGGAGCGTCACGTCGGCGCCCGAGCCACGCGCGACGAACTGCTGTCCGCGCTGCGCGCGCCGCTCGGCGACCGCGGCGACGATCCGGCCGCGATCATCGACCTTCTGGCCGCGCAGGGCGACCGCGGCGCGATCGCCTGCGCCGGTCCCCGCTATTTCGGCTTCGTCATCGGAGGGAGCTATCCGATCGCGCTCGCGGCGGACTGGCTGACCAGCACGTGGGACCAGAATCCCGGCATCTACGCAACGTCGCCGGTGGTCTCGGTGATCGAGGACGTGGCGCGGGAATGGCTGCTCGACCTGTTCGATCTTCCCCGCGAGTCCGGCCTCGGATTCGTCACCGGCTGCCAGATGGCGAATTTCACCTGTCTCGCCGCGGCGCGCCACGGCGTGCTGCGCCGCCTCGGCTGGGACGTCGAGACGGACGGTCTGGCCGGCGCGCCGCGCATCAATCTCGTCACGAGCGCGGAGTCGCACGTCACCATCGACGTGGCCATGCGCTACCTCGGCTTCGGCACCCGGCATCTGCTGCGCGTCGAGACCGACCGGGAGGGGCGGATGCGCGCGGATCGGCTGCGCCGCCTGCTCGACAACCTGAGCGGACCGACGATCCTCTGCGCCCAGGCCGGAAACGTGAACACGGGCGCATTCGACCCGCTGCGAGAGATCGGTGCGATCGCGCGGGAACGTGGCGCGTGGCTTCACGTGGACAGCGCGTTTGGATTGTGGGCGCGAGCTTCCCGCGAGTTGCGCCATCTCGCGGATGGAATCGAGCTCGCGGACTCCTGGGCCACGGACGCGCACAAATGGCTGAACGTCCCCTACGACAACGGCGTCGCGATCGTGCGGCACGCCGAAGATCAACGCGCGGCGATGACGTCGACGGCCGCGTATCTCGTGCAAACCGAGGGCGTCGAGCGCGACTCCGTGGACTGGGTGCCGGAGTTCTCGCGTCGCGGCCGCGGCATCACCGTCTACGCGACCCTGCGGGCACTCGGACGCGCCGGCGTGGAGGAGCTCGTCGACCGCTGTTGCGCGCGCGCCCGTCAAATGGCGGACATCCTCCGCCGCGTGCCCGGCGTCGAGATCCTCAACGACGTCGTGCTGAACCAGGTGCTCGTGCGCTTCGGCGACGACGATGAGCTGACGCGCCGCGTGATCGCCGGCGTGCAGCAGGAAGGCACGTGCTGGCTGGGCGGCACGACCTGGCAGGAGAAAGCGGCCATGCGGATCTCGGTCTCGAACTGGTCGACGACCGAGGAGGATGCGAAGCGCAGCGCGGAGGCGATCCTGCGCGTGTTTGCGCTTGTTGTCGCCAACACGGCCGCGACGGTCGGATCATGAAAATCACGACAGGCGCTTCTTGTAGTTGACGCATCGATCCACGACCTCGAAGCCGAGGGCCTCGTGCGTTCGCTGCGAGATCTCGTTGTCGATCCACGTGTCCGACGCCATCTCGACACATCCCTGAGCGCGAGCCCAGTCTTCTGCTGCCTGCAGAAGTTGGGCGCCAATGCCGCGACGACGATGCGCCTCGCTGACATACCAGCCCTCGAGATATCCGACGGGCCGGGAGGGGTCGCAGCCGTCGGCGCGAGATCGCACGGTGACCTCGGCGAAGCCACAGAGCTCGCCTGAAGCGGACTCCGATACGAAGACGACGTACGGATAGATGCGAGACCACTTGCCGTCGAAGATCAGCTTCAGCTCACCTTCGTGCTCGTCGATGGAGCCCTCGGGCCAGAGAGCGTGCCGCAGGACTGCCAGAGCTTTGCGATCCGCGCCTCGAGCCGGTCGAGTCTCCGCCATGACTTCATAGTCTCATAGCCTCAGAGTCTCAGAGTCTCAGAGTCTCATAGAGTCCCTATGAGCCTATGAGGCTATGAGGCTCATCGAAGGGCTCGACTACCGGGACGCCTGCACCCGATCGGGAGCGGCCCCTCCGATCCGGCGCGGAGATGACCCCTCCAGCACCCGGGTGATCTCCTCGACCGCCTGGTCCTTGCCCACCACCGTCAACTGTTCGCCGAAGTCGCGCTTCACGGTGTCGCGGTCGGAGCTGGTCATGAAGATGACGTTGGCCAGCGCTTCGCCGACTTCCTCGCGCAGGTAGGCGAGGACGCCGTAGCCGCTGTGGCGGGGGACGTCGGCGTCGATGACGATGGCGGCGTAGTCGCCGTTCTCGAGCTTCTCGATCGCGTCCCAGCCGTCGGTCGCGCAGTCGCAGTTGAAGTGCGCCTCGATCGTCCGGCAGATGGTGGGGTTGTCCTCGACGACCAGGATCTTTCCTTCCCTCCGCATGATCCTGCACTGTAGGTTCGCGGAGGGAGGGGAGGCAAGCGCGGCCGTGACGGGCTATCGCAGGACCTTGGACACCCGCGCCAGCAGCACCGAGTTCTTGACCGGCTTGCGGATGAAGTCCGCGGCTCCGATCGCGAACGCGCGCACCTCCGGCTCCTCGCCGGGGAGGCCGGAGACGAAGATCGTGGGCACGTCGATGCCCTTCTCGTGCAGGGCCTCGAGGACCTTGTGGCCGTCGATGAAGGGCAGGTCGACGTCGAGGAGCATGAGGTCGATGTGCTCGCGTCCGACGAGCATCAACGCCTCCGCTCCGTCCTTGGCCAGGAGCACGTTGTATCCGGCGCTCTTGAGCACCGCGTTCGTGAGCTCGCGATTGAGGACGTTGTCCTCGACGATGAGGACGTTCTTGCGCGCGTCGCGCTCCGACGGTTGCGGCGCGCTACGTTTCTTCCGCAGCTCGACGATCTCCTGCTGCAAAGAACGTGTCTCGGCGTCCGGCTCGACGTCGAGCTCGCGGCGGAGGATCTTCGCGCAGGCGTCGAACTGCTGGATGGCGTTGAGCAGATCGCCGCTCTGCTGGTAGAGCTTCATGAGGGTGCGGTGCATCGACTCCTGCAGCGGACCGACGCGCAGGGACTGCTGGGCCACGGCGATGGCCTCGTCGAGCGAGCCGCTGCGCGCGAGCTGTTCGACGAGTTGGGCGTGCGCGCGCAGGGCCATGCGATGCAGGCGGTCGCGCTCCGCGAGCACCCACTGGTCGAACTTCTCCTCGTCGATCTGGAATCCGTCGAGGAAATCCCCGCCGTACAGCCGCGTGGCCGGATCGAGCGCCTCGGGCGTCCCGGTCGCGACGAGCGTCTCGAACTCGACGACGTCGCAGTGGATGGCGGCCGCGTCGAGGGAGAGGAAGTCGCCTTCCTCGGCGAGGATCTTCTGCTGCGAAACGCTGGCGAGCTCGCGGCGCAGCGTCGACAGCGTCTGGCGAAGGCTCTGGCGGGCCTGCTCCGGTGCGGTGCTGCTCCAGAGCAGCCCGGCCATCTTGTCGCGCGAGACCAGCTGCGATGGTTTCACGCCGAGGTAGGCCAGCATCGCCTGCGATTTGCGCGCGGAGATCGTGATGAGCGATCCCGATTCGGTGCGGAGGCGAAAATCGCCGAGGAGCTCGAGGTGTAGGAGCGCCATTTTCGTGCGAATTGTACTCGCGCCGAGTCGGTGTGTGCTCGCCGATGAGAAGTCTCAGAGCCTCAAAGTCTCAAAGTCTCAAAGATGGCGTTGGCCACACTCTTTGAGACTTTGAGACTTTGAGACTTTGAGCCTTGGAGACTTTGAGACTCCGCTCCCGCCACGCGGAGACGTGACGATGCACCGGGAAGCGCGGCGATCATCCCGCGGCGACCAACCGGTGCTCCTCGCCGAGGAGCGTGCGGATCTCGGGGAGCCGGAGGTCGACGTCGGCCTCGCCGATCTCGATGATCCGTTTTGTGTATTCGGGCTCGAACATGAGCAGCGACACGAAGTCGGGGGACTCGGTCTCCTTGGTGCCGAGGGCGCGCGTGAGGAGCTTGAGTTTGCGGGGGAGGTAGCGCTCGTACTCAGCGGCGACCTTGCCCAGGTCGACCGACGGCCGGAGCACGAGCAGATCGATGGGCTTGAGGCCGGCGCGGTCGTCGGGCGCCGTTTTGCGCAGCAGCTCGTTCATCCTCTCCATGCGCGCGGCGTCCTCTTCGACGACGTCGAGAAAGATCGCGTTCACGAGCTGTCCGAGGATCTGAGCCGCGGGCGGATAACCGCAGACGACCGCCGTGGACGCCTCGTCGGGGGTGGGGCGGTAGCCCGTGGACATGGCCAGGATGCGCTTTGCGCCGAGGTGTACGGCAGGGGAGAGCGGCGCCGCGAGACGGATGCCGCCGTCCCCGTACCACTCGTCGCCGATGCGCACGGCCGGGAAGACGAACGGCAGCGCTGCCGATGCGAGGATGTGCTCGATCGTGAATTGCGTCAGCGCGACGCGGCGGTTCGGACCCTCATAGATGTCGTAGTTGCGGCCCTGGACCCAGCGCACGGTCTGACCGGTGTTGTAGTCGAGCGTCATGAGCGCCAGCGCGCGGAGGTCGCCGCTGCGGATGTTCTCCCCAATCCCCGGGATGGCCTCGCCGGGCGGGACCTTCAGGATGCGGCAGAGGAGCTGTTTGAGCGGCGTCGTGTCGACCATGCCGTGCGGCTGCGAGCGCGCCCAGGGGATCTTCTTCGGAGAGATCGAGGCGATGGCCGAGCGAAAGGGCATCAGCACCTTCCAGTCGAACTGATAGATGGAGTCGCAATTCAGCTCGCACCACATCGCCGCGAGGTGGTCGGCTTTTTCCGTCAGTGTTCCGCGGTAGGCGGCGAGGTACGCGGCGTTGATTGCCCCGGCGGAGACGCCGACGATGATCTCGAAGCGGAGGTGAGGAAAGTGCCGGGCGATGCCCTTCAGCAGGCCGACCTGATAGGCCGCGCGCGCACCGCCTCCCGTGAGCATCAGAGCCAGATCCGAGCTTGCGTCCTGCGCAACTTCGACGGGGTCGATCACAGCCGGCACCGACATACGGCTGAGCGTATTTGCAGGGAGGTTGCCAACGAGTTGCGTGTGGAGAGGAGCGAGTGGCGAGGAGCGAGCGGCGAACGCGCCGGCCGTTGGCCGGCAGGTCCACCGCCGGCCCGGCGGTTCCGGCCAGCGGGCGGCGCTCCATGACGTCACGATTCGTTTCAGGTTGCGGAAAGGTGGCAGAGGCCGTGCTGTTGACGGCAGAAGCATGACAGGCAACCGGATCGCCGTCGTCGGCGGAGGCATCAACGGATCGGGCATCACGTGGGAGCTCGCGCGACGCGGCTACGACGTGACTCTGTTCGAGAAGGGCGTGTGCGGCGCGCAGACGTCTTCGGCCACCACGAAGATGATCCACGGCGGCCTGCGTTACCTCGAGCACCTCCAGTTCGCGCTGGTGCGTGAGTCCCTCCGCGAGCGAGCGTGGCTTCTGAAAAATGTTCCCGAGCTGGTCAAGCCGCTCGAGATCCTGCTGCCGGTCTACGTCGACAGTCCCCGCAGCCGCTCCGCGATCAAGACCGGTCTGGTGCTCTACGACCGTCTTGCAGGAAGCGAAACCATCGCCCCTCACCGTTCTCTGTCGGTACAGGAGATGCTTGCGCGCGCCCCGCTCGTCGAGGAGAGGCTGCGCGGCGGGTTCTCGTACTGGGACGGGCAGGTGGACGATTTCGCGCTCGTGCGCACCGTCGTGGCCTCCGCGATCCGCGACGGCGCGACCGTCCGCGAGCGGACGCCCATCGACGGCATTCGCCGCGACGGCGAGGAGTGGATGCTTCGGACCGAGCAGGGAGACGAGCCACGCTTCGACCTCGTCGTGAATGCGGCCGGCCCGTGGATGAACGAGCTGCTTCGCGCGAACGGTATCGACGCGCCGTACGTGCTCTCGCTGGTGCGTGGGACGCACATCGTGCTCACGCACGCCATCAGCGACGCCGGCCTCCTGCTGCAGTCGACGACGGATCGCCGGGTCTTTTTCGTTCTTCCCTGGAAGGGGACGACGCTGGTCGGGACGACGGAAGTCGTTCAGGACGGGCCGCCCGATCTGGTGCACGCGAGCGCGGAAGAAGTCGACTATCTGATCCAGCGCTTCAACCGCTACTTCCGGACGCCCATCACCCACGATGATGTGCAGTCCGCCTTCGCGGGCGTGCG
>CAZLGP010000050.1:0-7332 GCA_964558905.1 uncultured Thermoanaerobaculia bacterium
ACGTTCGAGGTCATGATGATGACCGTGTTCTTGAAGTCGACCACGCGGCCCTTCGAGTCCGTCAGCCGTCCGTCGTCGAGAATCTGCAGGAACACGTTGAAGACTTCCGGGTGCGCCTTCTCGATCTCGTCGAACAGAACCACCGCGTACGGCCGGCGGCGGATGGCCTCGGTGAGCTGGCCGCCCTCTTCGTATCCGACGTAGCCCGGGGGCGCGCCGATCAGGCGCGAGACGGCGTGGCGCTCCATATACTCGGACATGTCGATGCGCACCATCGCGTTCTCGTCGTCGAACAGGAACTCCGCAAGCGCGCGGGCGAGCTCGGTCTTGCCGACGCCGGTCGGTCCCATGAAAATGAAGGATCCGATTGGGCGGTTCGGGTCCTTGAGTCCCGCGCGCGACCGCCGGACCGCATTCGCCACCGCGTGTACCGCGTCTTCCTGCCCGATCACGCGGTGCTGGAGGTTGTCCTCCATGCGCACGAGCTTCTGGATCTCCGACGCGAGCATCTTCGTGACCGGCACGCCGGTCCACTTCGAGACGATCTCGGCGATGTCCTCCTCGGTCACCTCTTCCCGCAGGAGCGCGCCGCTCTTCTGCATCTCCGCGAGCTTCCCGGTCTCGGCCTCGATCTCGCGCTGCAGTTGGGGCATCGCGCCGTAGCGCACCTCCGCCGCGCGATTGAGGTCGCCCTCGCGCTCCGCGCGCGCGGCGTTCTCGCGCTCGTCCTCGAGCCGCTTCTTCAGCTCGTTGATCTTCGTGATGACGTTCTTCTCGCTCTCCCACTGCGCCTTGAGGCCGGAGATCTTTTCCTGCAGCTCGGAGATGTGCGCGCGCACGGCGTCGAAGCGCGGCTTCGTCGCAGGATTGTTCTCCTCTTTCTTCAGCGCCTGTTCCTCGATCTGCAGTTGCGTCAGACGGCGGGTCAGCTCGTCGATCTCCTGCGGCATCGAGGTCAGCTCGATGCGCAAACGCGACGCCGCCTCGTCGATCAGATCGATGGCCTTGTCCGGCAGGAAACGGTCGGTGATGTAGCGGTTGGAGAGCGTCGCCGCGGCCACGATCGCGGAGTCGCGGATGGTCACCTTGTGATGGACCTCGTAGCGCTCCTTCAGACCGCGCAGAATCGCGATCGTGTCCTCGACCGTCGGCTCGCCGACGTACACCGGCTGGAAGCGGCGCTCGAGCGCGGCGTCCTTCTCGATGTGTTTCTGGTACTCGTTGAGCGTCGTCGCGCCGATGGCGCGCAGCTCGCCTCTCGCCAGGGCCGGCTTGAGCATGTTCGACGCGTCCATCGCGCCCTCGGCAGCGCCAGCACCGACGAGAGTGTGGAGCTCGTCAATGAAGAGGACGACCTCGCCCTCGCTTTCGCTGACTTCCTTCAGCACGGCCTTGAGGCGATCCTCGAACTCGCCGCGGTACTTCGCGCCGGCGATGAGCGCGCCGAGGTCGAGGGAGACGACGCGCTTGTTCTTCAGACCCTCGGGGACGTCGCCCACGATCACGCGGCGCGCGAGTCCTTCGACGATCGCGGTCTTGCCGACACCCGGCTCGCCGATGAGCACGGGGTTGTTCTTCGTGCGGCGCGAGAGCACCTGGATCACGCGGCGGATCTCCTCGTCGCGGCCGATCACCGGGTCGAGCTTGCCGCGTCGGGCCAGCTCGGTGAGATCGCGCGCGTAGCGTCGCAGCGCCTGGTATTTGTCCTCGGGATTCTGATCGGTCACGCGCTGCGTGCCGCGCACCGACTGCAGAGCCTTGAGCACCGCATCGGGGACGATGCCGTGACGCCGCAGGATCTGCGACGCGTTGGCCTCCTTCACGTCGGACAGCGCGAGCAGGAAATGCTCGGTCGAAACATACTCGTCGTTGAAATTCGTGGCCGAACTGAAGGCGCTGTCGAACACCTTCCGCAGCGAGCTCGACACCATCGGCTCCGCCGATGCGCCGCCGACCTTCGAGTACTTCGACACCACCGCGGCGACTTCCGCCTCGATCGTTCCGGGCGAAACGCCGAGCTTGTTGAGGATCGGGGAGACGATGCCGGCGTCCTGACGAACGAGCGCGAGCAGAAGGTGCTCCGGGGTCACCTCCGGGTTCCCGGCTCCGCGAGCGAGGTTCTGCGCCTCGACGAAGGCTTCCTGCGCCTTGACCGTAAGCTTATTGAAATTCATATCTTGCCTCACATTGAGTCAACTAGACTCAGATCGCGTAACCGGCAAGTTTTACCTTTCATTCCGGCCTGCAAGAAGAGAGCAGGGCGAGCCGTGGTAGCGTGCGCGCCCGATGCTGCGGCGCCTTTCCCCGGTCGCTGAACTGATCCTGGTCAACCTGATCGCCTTCGGCCCGTTCGCCGTCCGGAGCATCGTCGAGCTGGCCGAGCGGAAGTCAGTGATCGTCTTCGACGACAGGCGTGCGCTCTTCATCATCGGGATGGAGATCGTCTGCGGAACGCTGGTCGTGCTGCTGCTCCGCGGGCGCGGTTGGAAGCTCAGCGACCTCGGCTTGCGGATCACGATGCCGCAGACGATCGCGGGCATGCTCCTGCTGATCGGCGCGAACATCTTCATCGCCAGCTTCCACTACCTCGTGCGGGCCGCGACGGGCGTCGACATCGACGCGGCGATGGCCTTTCAGACGCAACTGACGTGGCCCGTGCTCGTCGCGCTGACGCTGATCAATCCGCTCTACGACGAGCTCCTCGTCGTTGCGTACAACCTCGAGGCGGCAAAGGCGCACGGCGCCGCGTTCGCCATCACACTCAGCGCCGCGGTCCGTTTCGTCTGCCACATCGAGCAGGGCCCCATGAGCGCCGTCACGATCCTTCCCCTCGGCATCATCTTCGGCGTCGTCTACTGGCACTGGCGCCGCGTCTGGCCGCTGGTCGTCGCGCACGGGGTGATGGATTTCATGGGGATGATGCCGGAGTAAGATGGGGGCATGAGCAGCAAGATCGTCCCCGCTCAATACGATGCCGCAGAGAAAGTGCTCCGGCTTGGGCAGCCCCTTCAGGGAGTGGCTGATCATGCGCGAGTCTATGTGTTGGTCGAGGAGGAGTCGCGCGGACCACATCCGTGGGATCAGCTTCGGGGCTGTCTGTCGAAGGAGGCAGGCGACGAGCTCGCCGCGATCATCGAAGACGAGTTCCCGACCGAGCGATGATCGAACGACTCGCGGTCGACACCAATGCGGTGATCGCCTGGCTGCGAACTGGAATCGCGAATCCGCCCCCGTTGCGCGGAGCGCACACAATCCTTGTACCGCTTCCCGTCATCGGTGAGCTCTACACCGGTGCGTATTCATCGAGAATGCGCGACGAGAATCTCCTCGCGGTCCGCGACGTACTCGCGAGACACTCGGTCACGCGGCCCGACGAAGAAACGGCAAGGATCTACGGCGAACTTCGAGCACGGTTACGATTGCAGGACATCCGGCAGGCCAAGATCAACGACGTCTGGATCGCCGCACTCTGCATCCAGCACGAGCTTCCTCTGCTCACCAACGACCGCGGCTTCGACACCTTCGCCGATCTCACCGTCATCCACTGGTAGGGATCTCTCGCGGAAGTGACGGCCACCCTTGCGACGTTTTTCCGCCCGGCGGTAGACTCACCGCCCGGGAGAACCCCAGATGACCGTCCAGCCGCTCCGTGAAGTCACCCCCCATGTCGCCCTCTTCGACAGCGTCCTCGAGCTCATCCGCCGCACCTCGACCGAGCTTCCCGACGACGTCGTCACGGCCGTCACTGGTGCGCGTCAGCAGGAGGAGAGGGGCTCGAACGCCGACGTCGCCCTCGACGTCATCGGCTGCAACATCGTTCTCGCCCGCGACAGCTCGCTGCCGCTCTGTCAGGACACCGGCACGATCCTCTTCTACGTCCACACTCCGGTCGGCTACGACCAGATCGAATTCGAAGAGACCGCCACAGAGGCCGTGCGCGAGGCGACGAAGAAGGGCTATCTGCGGCAGAACAGCGTCGACAGCGTCACCGGGAAGAACACGGGCGACAACACCGGCCCCGGCTCGCCGGTCTTTCATTTCCACCAGTGGCGTGAGCCGCACGTCGAGGTCAAGCTGATGCTCAAAGGCGGCGGCTGCGAGAACATGAACGCGCAGTACTCGCTCCCTCACCCCGACCTGGGCGGCCGCAATCTCGCCGGCGTCGAGAACGCGATCCTCGACTGCATCCTTCAGGCGCAGGGACAGGGCTGCGGCCCGGGAATCCTCGGCGTCTGCATCGGCGGCGACCGCGGCTCGGGTTACGGACACGCGAAGGAACAGCTCCTCCGCACGATGGACGACGTGAACGACGACCCCGAGCTCGCCGCACTCGAGCAGCGCGTCGTCGAGAAGGCCAATCAATCCGGCATCGGCCCGATGGGCTTCGGCGGCAAGACCACACTTCTCGCCTGCAAGATCGGCACACGCAATCGCCTCCCCGCGTCGTTCTTCGTCTCCATCGCGTACATGTGCTGGGCTTTCCGGCGGCGGGGTGCTGAGCTGGATCTCAACGGCGAAGTTACGAACTGGCTGTATTAATTGAGAATTGAGAATCGAGAATTGAGAATTGAGAATTGAGAAAACGCGCGCCCGATCGCCCTTTCTCAATTCTCAATTCTCAATTCTTCCCGAAGAGGAAGGACCCATGGCCACCATCAAACTCACCACTCCCATCGATGAAGCCACCATCCGTACGCTGCACGTCGGTGACACGGTCGCGATCAGCGGCCGCCTCTACACCGGGCGCGACGCGGTCCACCACCGCATCCACGAGGGTGTGAAACCACCGGTCGATCTGGAGGGCCAGATCATCTATCACTGCGGTCCGGTGATGGTGAAAGAGGGCGACCAGTGGGTGTGCAAGGCCGCGGGTCCCACCACGTCATCGAGAGAAGAGCCTTATCAGCACGAGGTCATGCGCGACTACCGCATCCGCGGCGTCATCGGCAAAGGCGGCATGGGTCCGAAGACGCTCGCCGCGTGCAAGGAGTACGGCGCGGTATACCTCCACGCCATCGGCGGCGCGGCCCAGGTCTGCGCGGCCTCGATCAAGCGCGTCGACGGCGTCGACTGGATGGACCTCGGCTCCCCCGAGGCCATCTGGCATCTGTGGGTCGAGGACTTCATGGCCATCGTGACCATGGACGCGCACGGCCAATCGCTGCACCAGCAGGTCTTCGAGGAGTCGAGAGAGCGCCTCGCGGCACTCAAGGCATGAGGGGTGAATCAGGTGGTGAATCGGTGCTGAGTGCTGGGTGCTGGGTGCTGGGTGCTGGGTGCTGAGTCACACCCACCCGGCAAGGACTCAGGGCTCAGGACTCAGGACTCAGGACTCAGGACTTCAAATGCGCATCGAGCGAGATACCCTCGGCGAAGTCCGCGTTCCCGCGGAAGCGCTTTACGGCGCGCAGACGCAGCGCGCGGTCGAGAACTATCCGATCAGCGGACTGCGCGAGCATCCGCAGTTCATCCGGGCCTTCATCCTTCTCAAGCGCGCGGCCGCCCTCGCGAACCACGAGCTCGGTGTGCTCGATGAGGCGCGCGCATCCGCCATCGTCAACTCCTGCGACGCGATCCTCGCCGACTTCGCGAGCTACCAGAAGCATTTCGTCGTCGACGTCTTCCAGGCCGGCGCCGGTACCTCGTTCAACATGAACTGCAACGAGGTGCTCGCCAACCTCGCGAACATCGCCCTCGGCGGCAAGCTCGGCGCCTACACGCCCGTCCATCCGAACGACCACGTGAACATGGCTCAGTCGACCAACGACGTCTTCCCGACGGCGCTGCGGATGGCGACCCGATTCCTCCTCGACGAGCTCCTCCTCGAGCTCGACGGACTCGGCGACGCTCTCGATGCAAAAGGCTTCGAATTCAAGGACGTCATCAAGTCCGGCCGCACGCACCTTCAGGACGCCGTCCCGATCACCCTCGGGCAGGAGTTTGCGGCATACGCCGCGGCCACGCGGCGTGCGACGCGACTTTTGCGCAACGTCGGAGAGGAGGTCGATGAGCTCGGCATCGGCGGCACCGCGGTCGGCACCGGGATCAATACGCCGATCGGCTACCGCTTCGCCGTCATCCGCCACCTCAACGCTGCCACCGGGATCCACTTTCACCCCGGGCCCGATCTGCGCGAAGCGATGCAGTCGCAGCTGCCGGTCGTCGCGGTCTCCACGGCCCTGCGCAACCTCGCGCTCGAGCTCACCCGCATCACGAACGACCTTCGCCTCCTTTCCTCAGGACCGATGACCGGCCTCGCGGAGATCACCCTCCCCTCCGTGCAGCCGGGCTCGTCGATCATGCCGGGCAAAGTGAACCCGTCGATGCTCGAGTGCATGAACCAGGTGCTCTTCCACATCATCGGCGCCGACACCGCGATCGCGTACGCGTCGCAGGCGGGCCAGCTCGAGTTGAACGTGATGATGCCGATGATGGCGTTCGAGATCACGTTCTCGATGGAGATCCTGAAGAACTATCTTCCGGTCTTCGTGGAGAAGTGCATCCGGGGGATCGAGGCGAATCGCGAGCGCTGCGAGGCCTACTACATCAGCTCCCCATCGCTGGCCACGGCGCTGAACCCGCTCATCGGCTACGCGGCCGCGGCGGAGATCGCGAAGGAGTCCGCGAAGACAGGAAAGCGGATCCCCGATCTTCTGCGCGAGAAGAGACTCCTGGACGAAGAGACGATCGCGCGGATCTTCACGCCCGAGTTCCTGGCCGGACAGGCCGATCGCACCGAATGAAGCGTACAATTCGGCGGTCCGCGGTCCCATGCGACTCTTCATTGCGACGCACTTTCCCGAGGAGGTCGTCCTCGACCTCAACGATCGTGTTGTGCGCTTCAAATCCCGCCTGCCGGCGGCGTCGTGGGTGCGCCCCGAGACGCAGCATCTGACGTTCGCGTTCCTCGGCGAGCAGCCCGAGGCGCTCATGGAGCAGATCGCCGCGCCGCTGGCGGAAGCCGTCGGCGCGATCCCGCAATTCGATGCACGCCTGCGCGGGTGCGGCTTCTTCCCGAACCTGCGACGCGCGCGCGTCGGCTGGATCGGACTCCTGCCGGAGGGCGGATTCGAACGGATCGCACGTGCTGTGCGGGAGGTCGTCACGAGACACGGCGTCACCCTCGACGGCGGCGAGTTCCGAGCGCACCTCACGCTCATGCGAATCCGAACCGCGTGGCCGCCGGCGTCGATCGAGCTGTTCACCAGGTCGCTGCGCGATTTCGAGTCCGCGCCGTTCTCCGTGACCGCGGTGACGCTCTTCTCGAGCCAGCTCAATCCGGACGGCGCCATCCATATCCCCCTTCGCACGTTCGAGTTAAGTAGGGTCTGA
>CAZLGP010000051.1:0-3146 GCA_964558905.1 uncultured Thermoanaerobaculia bacterium
TCGACGAAGACGCGCAGGTCGATCTCGCGCGACTTGCGCGGCTCGACGGCCTCGAGCTCGTCGTCGGTGACGACGACGAACTTCCCCTTCTCGATCTCGTAGCCGCGGACGATGTCGTCGGCGTCGAGGACGGTCTCGTCCCTGGAACAAACGTAGCGCCGCCGCACGGGCGCCTCGTCGGGACCGATCATCCGCAACCCGACGCCGCGCGCGCGGGTGGCCGTGTAGAGCGCCACGGGGACGTTGACGAGACCGAACGTGATCGTGCCGGTCCAGAACGAGCGCAGACCACTCGGTTGTTCGAAATCCTCAGCCTCTTCAGCCACGGCCGCCTGCCTTCTTCTTCATGCCGGCGAGACTCGCCGCCAGCGCGTCGGTGACGTCGTCGGTCTCCTTCTTCGGCCGAAACTTGACGACTTTCGGTTTCTTCCCCGCGGCCTTGGTCTCGATGAGGTCCATGACCCGCGCGCGATACTCGTCGCGGAACTGCGCCGGATCGAATTCGTCGTGCAGCGCCTCGAGGAGTTGCTCGGCCATCTGGATCTCGCGCTGTTGCAGAGGGCGGCCCCCGGGCGGCTTCAGCGCGTCGGCGGCTATGATCTCCTCGGCGTGTCGGAGGCGGTGAAGGGCACGTGTGCGCGCTGTCCGAGCAGGGTGCTCGCTTCGAGAAGGCGGTGCTCTCGGCGCGGTCTTCGATTCGTGTTCGGTTTTCGATACGAATTCGACGGACTTCGAAGCGACTCCGTCGCCAGCCTCCCACCTTCAACGAAGAACGAAGGTCTGACCCCACCACTCCCACCACTCCCATTCTCCCCCTCCCAACAACTGGGACCACCGCACCGACGAACGTCCTAGGTAGGGATTTTGTGCTCCCGATCACTCCTCTTAGGGAGGTGTCCGGATGAGACGGCTTACATACTTGCTGTTAATTTTGTGTCTTGCGGCAGTCGGAACTGGTTGCAAAAAGGAGGAGCACGCGCTCGACACCGTAACAACGGATACAGCGGCGACGAATACGATGCCTACCGATGCGATGCCTACCGATACGATGGCTACCGATACGATGGCTACGGACACATCGACGACATCGGCCACTGACACTTCAGACTACCCCCCAGTTCCGCCAACTACGGACGGTACGCTCTGAGATGACATCGATCAACGTTGACGTCCATCAGCGCTCCGGTGACAGTCCTAAGAAGAGTGGGCTCTTGTCGTTTCTTGAATCCGCCGCTGGAGCAGCTCTAATGACAATAGTCCTCGGCGGCTTGGTTGGACAGATGATCAGCTGCGACGTACAGAAGCGACTCCGCGAACGTGATTTCGACGATACGTGGCTCAAGGCACGCGGCGAGCTAGCGCTCGCGGCGCGAAAGGAATTTCAGCAGGCTCGCCGCCAAGGGTTTGACGAAGTCGTTACGGCAGCCGCAACGATGGCAAATGCGAGCGAGGAACTCCTCTACATTACCTCACCGCAGTTCAGCACGGAGAACCTCAAAGGCAAGAATCGTGACCTCATGCTGGCTGAACGCGAGAAACTCAGACTCGCATATCGAGAAGCGGAGAGCACATGGGCTCCATCACGCATTCGATATGACTTTGCCCTTGCGTATTTCGCGGAAGGCGACCAGAAGGTTCTTGCGACATGGCACGCTAGCCAGTCAGCAGTCGATGACTATCGTGTTTGTGCTGCAAAGGTTTACAACGTCTGGTATTTGGCCGGACAGGGCCGAGCCGTATTCAAGTACAGCGATCGTCTGTGCGGGCATCAGCAACGGGCGGTCGCTATGGCGACCCAACAACTCGGTACCGCATTCGCCGTTAAAGCTGAGTCGGCGTGGAAGGGCTGGGACAACCCAGCAGAGTTGAAATCAGAATTAGGTCTCCGCTAGACTAGGCCGCCGCTAGGCTCCGCTAGGCTAGGGCTAGGCTGCGCGGAACTCGCAGCGGGGCTACGTAACATTGGTGTGAAGCTCGAACGGCTCCCGCTTCGTCCCGGCAGCCAAGATGCCTACATCGTCGCCGCCGGGACGGTGTTCGTCCAGGTCAACACCTCTCACGGTGAGATCGTCGTATGCGATGCTTGTTTTGAAGAATGGAAGTCAGCATGCATTCGGCGGGCGACCCAGGGCGATCCGCGGGTCTTTCGGAGTTGTGCACTCGCAGTCCCGTCCTCTACGCGCAATCGAACTACTCGCAAGTGTTGTTATCTCTTAGCTCGAGCGCGGTGAGACGAGAGAGATTTGAGCCATCAGGCAGCGAAACGATTCTGGCGGCACTTGCGGGTGGTGTCAGCCTGGCGGCTGATCCGGCTACATCATCCACGATGCACGGCATCACTCGAACTTGCGCGGTCGCCGCGAACCGCAGGGGGTCCTTCGCCGTCTCCGCGGCTCAGGATGACAGGCTGAGCGACGATCATTGTTCGAGGGCTGTCCGGCCCGCGAGATCACGCCTACTTTCTCTTCGCCGCCGCTTTCTTTCGCGGGGGTGCTTTACGCGCCGCGGCCCGCTTCCTGGCCGGCGAGGCGCCGGCGGAACGGCCAGCGGGGCGCCGGCCCCCCGTAGCTCCCCCCAGGCTGCGGCTGAGCACCGCCAGCAGGTCGACGACCTCGCCGCCGCCCTCCTCGGCCTCCGCCTCCTCGGGGATCTTCACGACGTCCTCTTTCTTCCTCTCCTTCGCGGCCACGAGCTTCTCCAGCCGCTCGGTGTAGTCGTCGAGGAATTCGTTCAGGCTCAGCTTCTTCGCATTGCGGGTGATCTGGGCCTCGAACTTCTTCACCTCGGCGGCGGCGGGCTTCGCGATCGCCGGGAGGCCGACGTCCTCGGGCTTGCGGATCTCGTCGGCGAAGCGGAGGGTCTCGGCCCTGAGGATGCCGTTCTCGGCGATGATCGCGACGAGGTACTCCTTGGCGCGCATGACGAACGTGGCGATCCCGGCCTGCTCGTTCTTCTCCATCACCTCGGCGAGCAGCCGGTAGGCCTTGTTCGTGCCGCTCGCGGGCACGAGGAAGTAGGCGCGCTGGAAGTAGATCGGGTCGATGTCGGCGACGTCGACGAAGACGCGCAGGTCGATCTCGCGCGACTTGCGCGGCTCGACGGCCTCGAGCTCGTCGTCGGTGACGACGACGAACTTCCCCTTCTCG
>CAZLGP010000052.1:0-16150 GCA_964558905.1 uncultured Thermoanaerobaculia bacterium
TGTGTGGGGCACTTGCCGGTGCCGGCGTGCGGGTGTTAGTCGGGGGGGGTGCCGGTGGGCACAAGGGCGCGGGCCGGGGGGGGGGGGCGCGCTAGGGCGCCCCACGGGCCGCGCAGCGGACCAATCTCGCCTGGCGCGCGTAGCATGGCCGCAGGTCACAGCTCCCGCTTCAACCAGAGGGAACGCACGTGATTGCGAGGCCGCGTAGCGGGCGGCAGGTTGTCTCTGTCCCGCTACGCGGGCTGATCTGGGCGAACGCCGGTTCCCCCGGCTGAAGGGCCTGTTGTCCAATGCCCGCGTAGCGGGCTCCAGGGAATAGCCCCCGGCTTCAGCCGGGGGGCCCCCGGCTTCAGCCGGGGGGTGCAGCGCAGTGTCCTGGTCAGCCCGCGTAGCGGGCGACAGAGTCGTCCTGTCGCCCGCTACGCGGGCTGGATTGGACGCCATGCGCAATCCCCCGGCTGAAGCCGGGGGCTATTTCCTTCCGCCCGCTACGCGGGCATTGGGCAATAGAACCGCCGGCCACCATCTGGCTGACGCTTTGCGGCAAAGGATCCCTGCTGGCGCTCCGCGGCGAAGGATCCCCGCCGACTCAGGTCGGAGTAGACCGCTACGGCGCAGACCTCGGAAGGGCCAAAACTCCAGAGCCCGCGTAGCGGGCCGGGGGCCCGCCTACGCGGGCCAGGCCTTGCTGAGAGCGCGGGCGGCGCGACGCCGCCCGTTCAGCCGCCGAGACGGCGGCGTTTCCTCACACTGCCTTCATCGCCAGCGAGAGGATCTCGCGATGGGTGAAGTAGTTCACGGCCGGATCGTCGAGGTGGAACGTGTAGGTGAACCGCTCGTCGTTGTCGGCCACGAACGTGAACCGGTAGTAACGGTTCTCCGTGCCGTCGCCGAACTCCTTGATGTTGGTCGACTGGCCGGTCTCCTCCTCCACCCTCATCACGCGATAGAGGCGATGCGCGCTGATGGGAAGGTCGTCCGGCGGGTAGTGGATGAACTGGATCGCATAGATCGCCTTCGGGTCGATCTCGCGCTGCGGATAGTCCTGCATGCCCTCGGTACCCACGCCGGTGAACCAGCTCTCGTCTTCCTTGAAGAGGACGAGGTTGGCCGAGTTCTCCGTCATCGGCAGTGCGCCGCGGTCGAGGTGGATGTGCTGCTCCGGATCGGAGGCGTCGCGGAGCTGCGTGAGGAGGTCGATCAGGTATTGGATGCCCTCGCGCGTCCCGGTGAGGGCAACCTCGTCGTCCTCGTCCGAGATCCAGAGGTCGAGCCAGGCTTCCTTCGGAAGCTTGATGCGGCCCTCGAGGGTCTCCCGGGTGATGGGGGCGAAGTCGAGGCGTTTGGCCGCGGCGAGCAGGAACTCGTTGCAGTGCGGATCTTCGATCAGATGCTGCCGCGCGTATTCGATCGCGGCCTCATACGCACCCTTGCGACCAAAGTCGTGGCTCAGGTCGAATGGCCCGACGATCTCGTCGAGGATCTGAGCATAGCGTTCGGCGGGTTTGGACATAGGCAGCCGTACAACCGCGAGGAATCTAGCATATTTCAAGAGCTCACCCGAACTTCGTGTTCCCCGCGTCATAGGTCCGGCCCCGCCAGTGCAACCGACGGCGGATTCCGGTGAACCAGACCGAGCGGAGGAGGATCCAGCACCAGGCGCCGATCATCAGCGGATGTCCGAGGAGGGCGCTGTCGAGGCGGTAGCCGATCGAGGCGAAGAGGACCACCCGCGTGAGGGCAATGATCGCAACCGCGGCGATCGCGAAGAGGTTTCCCGCCAGCGCGAGCACGAACGGCAACAGGTGAAAGACGAAGGCGAGGGAGAGGAACAGGGCCGCGACGAAGTAGTTGTAGCCGCAGACGGCGAACGCGTTCTTGGTGAAGCCGCGGAGGATCTCGGCGAGACCGTGGTACATGCGGACGGTGATGCGGTCCTCCGCCCGCACGGTCTCCGTGCGGCGCCCGCCACGGCGCAGCAGACGGGCGAGCGCCACGTCGTCCACGACCGCGTCCTTCAGCGGCTCGTGGCCGCCCACGGCCTCGTAGTCCTGCCGGCGCACGAGATTTCCGGGACCGCCGCCCACGGCGAGGAGCGGGATGCGGGTCCGGTTCGCGAGCCACAGCGGAAGGAAGGAGAACGCGAACACGGCCAGGTTCGGCATCACCACGTGCTCCCAGAAGCCGTGCATCTCGAGCCGGGGGAAAAGCGAGAGCAGCGCCGCGTCGCAGGTGTCCAGATGCGCCACGGCCGAGGTGAGGGCATCGGGCTCGTAGATGACGTCGGCGTCGACGAAGAGCAGCAGCTCCCCTGTCGCGTGGTGGCTCCCCTGATGCAGCGCCCACGGTTTGCCCAGCCAGCCCGGGGGCGGCTCTTCGTTGTGAACGACAAGGATCGTCTCGAACCGCGCCAGGATCTCGCCGGTCCGATCCACCGATCGGTCATTCACCACGACGATCTCGACCTCGGGATACGTCTGCGCGAGAAACGCGCGCACGGTGCGCTCGATCGTCCGCTCCTCATCGCGCGCGGGGATGATCACCGAGACGCGCGGAAAGCGGCGCGGAAGCCGCGACGAGAGCCGAGGCGTCAACGCGAGATTCAGGAGGGTCCGCGCGAAGGCGAGGATCCAGAAGATGAGGATGATGATCGAGAGAAGGCGCATGGTGCTGGGTGCTGAGTGCTGAGGTCAGACCCACTCAGCACTCAGCACCCAGCACTCAGCACTCCGTCCTCAGCTCGCGCGCCGCGCCGCTTCGACGACGTACGGCGACTCGGGGAACTCGGTGGTGAGACGCCGGTAAGAGTCCTTCGACTTCGCCAGGTTGCCCTGGACCTCGTACGCCTGGGCGAGGAGGACCAGCAATGAGTCGCCAGGGAGGACGGGCTCGCTCTTCGCGAGCTCGGCATCGAGCTCCTGGGCTACCTGCGCGGCCTCGCCGTTCTCGATGCGGAGCTGATACAGGCTGAACTGCGCCGTTCCGACGAGAATGTTGTCGCCGTGGTCGTCCACGAACTCCTCGAGAAGCGTCCGCGCCGTCTTCACGTCGCCCTTGCCGAGGGCGATCCGGGCCACGTAGAGACCGGCGATGTCGCCGGCATCGGTACCGGAGTACTTCGCACGGATGTCCTTGAACGCCTTTTCCGCGGCGGCCGTACGCTCCGCCTCGGTTTTGAAGTGCGGGCCGGTCGAGCCCTCCGGCTTCGTCTCGCCGATGGTGGCCTCGGCGGTCTCGATGGCGGTGGACAGCACCTGCTGGGCCTGGTCCTCGCGGTTGGCGCGGAAGAAGTAGACGCCGAACGCGATCGCGGCGATGGCGACGACGGCGCCGCCGATGGTCAGCAGCAATCGCTGGTTCGCGCGGGCGCGGACCGAAAGCGCGCCGATCTCGTCGACGAACTTGTCGTGCTTCAAATCATGTCGATGTTGACGATCCATGGAGAGAAATGCCTCCGAAAATGAGGGGGAGACTCTAGTTCAGGCGCGCGCAACCGTCAAACCGGGCGACGGATTCCCGATCGGCGCGCGATCGCGATTACAATGCCCGTAGTTCCACTTCAGCGCGGCTTTTCACGGCATTGATGTTGCACTGAGGCGAAACCACGCATCTGATCTCTTGCAGAACGGGAGCACCATGACCGCGCGGCGCGCGATAACGGCCACGATCCTCGCCTTCCTCTCCGTCACTGCGCTCGCCGCCCCGCGGCGCACGGGCGGCGACTCTCCCACGGCGACCGTCCTCTGCTACCACATCGTGGAAGCTCCCGCCGCGCCTCTGATGCACATCGATCGCGAGACCTTTCGCCAGCATCTCCGCTACATCGAGATGACCGGCTACAACGTCATTCCGCTGCGCCACCTCCACGAGTACGTGACCGGTACGCGCGCGTCCATTCCGAAGAATGCGGTGGTCATCACCATCGACGACGGCTGGCGCAGCACGTACACCGAGGCGTTCCCCGAGCTGCAGAAGCGCAAATTTCCGTTCACGGTGTTCATTTACCCGAACATCATCGGAAAGACCGCGAACGCGCTGACGTGGACGCAGATCCGCGAGATGTCCGACGCGGGCGTCGACATCCAGAGCCACTCGCTCACCCATCCGTACCTGACCAGGCGCCGCCATCGCTCGAAGAGCGACAAGGCTTATGCCGATTGGCTGGCGAAGGAGCTCGCGGAGAGCCGCCGCATCCTCGAGAAGGAAACCGGCCGGAAGGTGGAGTTCCTCGCCTACCCCTATGGCGACTACGACGATCGGGTGGCCGAGGCGTCGGAGCGCGCCGGTTACACCGCGGCGCTCACTTGCAACTTCGGCCGCGTGAAGAAGGGCAGCGATCCGCTGCGGATGAATCGGTTCGTCATCGATGACCGGATGGACTTCGCCGCATTTCGCAAATATCTCGGCGCGACGCCGATGCAGCTCGCCGAGATGACGCCGAAGCCGGGAGTGATCGACTCCGGCGTGACGATGGTGTCGGCGAAGATCCCCAACTACCAGAACCTCGACCCGAAGTCGGTCGGGATGGCCCTCCTCAGCCTCGGCAACGCCGTGCCGTACTCGTACGACGCGACGAACGGCTCGATCAGCCTTGCCATCCGCGAAGGCATCACCGCCCTGAAGGCGCGCTACCACCGGGCGGTGGTGTGGGGAACGGACACGAAGACAGGGAAGCGCGTCGAAGCGACGTGGGTGTTCCGCCTGCCCGACCCGCCGAAGCCGGCCGAGCCACCCGCGGCCGAGCCCGCTCGCGTCGCTGCCGCAGCCGCGGTCGCTACGCCCTCAGGCGGCTCGCCGAAGCGGTGAGTTAAGTAGGGTCAGACCTAAAATCTCTACTCAACGCCGCCACGGCGTTGCGAGCGTTCACTAGTGCGAGGCGTTAAGTAGAGATTTTAGGTCTGACCCTAACTTAACTTAACTCACCGGCAGCTTGATCGCGGGCTCGTCTTTGCGCTCGCGGTACAGGATGGCGATCTTCCCGATGCCTCCCGCGATGAGCGCGTCCGCCGCGTGAGCGAGCTCGGCGGCCATGGCCCGGCGGTCGCTGCTGTCTTCGACGTCGATCCGCACCTTGATCAGCTCATGAATCTCGAGAGACTTCTTCGTCTCCTCGATCACCGACTCCGACACGCCGCCTTTGCCGATCCGCACGATCGGCGACAGTGGATGCGCGAGACCCTTGAGGAACTGCTTCTGCTTGCCCGTAAGTGCAACCATCATTTCACCGCCTGAGCGCGCTGCAAGAACTCGTCCGCCGGCTCGAAGCCGGTCAGACGCGCGCCCGGCACCTCGGCACCGTTTGCGTCGATGAACACGATCGTCGGAACCCCGAGGATCGCGTACTGCTTGGTGAGTGTCTTCGTCGTATCGTCGCTCGCCACGGTGAGATCGGCCTTCACGCGGACGAAACGGTCGAGCTCCGCGACGACTTTCGCCTCGGAGAACGTCTTGTCATCGAGCTCTTTGCACGGCAGGCACCAGTCGGCGTAGAAGTCGATGACCACCGGTTTCCCTTCCGCGCGCGCGGCGGCGAGAGCCTTCGTGTCGTACTTCGCCCACTGGACACCCTCGCCATGCTTGCGCGGGATCGCGAATGCCACTCCCGACACGAGTAGCAGCACCGCGATCGCGATCCGCCACACCGTCGCGCCCTGCGAGCGCGAGAAGAAGAACAGGAACGCCGCGCCGATGAGCAGGCTGGCGGCGACGCCGTACTGGAACGCGAAGTCGCCGATCAGAGGCCTGAGGAAGTAGAAGGCCATGGCGATGAGGATGAAGCCCATCGCCCTCTTCACCTGCACCATCCACATCCCCGAGCGCGGCAGCGCGGAGGCGGACGACGAGAAGATGCCGAGGAAGAGGTACGGCAGCCCCAGCCCAAGGGCCAGGACGAAGAACATCAGGAAGCCGAGGAAAGGACTCTGCAGCGAGCTCACGAGCGCGATCAGCGAGATCACGAACGGACCGACGCACGGCGCCGCGACGATGCCGATCACGAGGCCCATGGTCAGAGCACCGCCGAGGCCGCTCTGGCCCCCGGAGCGATTGGAGATGAACTGCGGCACGCGCAACTCGAACGCGCCGAACATCGACGAGGCCATGACCAGCATCAGCCCTGCGAAGAAAACCAGCACGCCGGGATGCTGCAGCCATGCACCGAACAGCTTGCCCGACAGCGCGGAGAACACGCCCAGTGCGGAGTAGGTAACCGCGATTCCGAGCACGTACAGCGACGACAGCGCCACGCGCCGCCCCGTGCTCGAGCCGGACTGCTGGGAGAAGTACCCGATCGTGATCGGGATCAGCGGATAGACGCAGGGCGTCAGGTTCAGCGCGAGGCCGAGGACGAAGATCGCCAGGAGCGTCACCGGCAGCCCGCGTGAGGCGAACGTTCCGCCGACGTCGCTCGACAGGAGCGAGGACTTCTGTGCGTTCTTCGGCGCCGCGGAGAGCGGCGTGAAGGACGTCGAAGCGCCTCCCGCGGCGGCGTCGGGACTCGCCGCGGACGCTCCCGGCGCGGCGGTGGTCTTCGTGATGTCGATGGTCGCCTTGGCCTCGTTCGGCGGCAGGCAGACGGTGTCGCTGCAGGCCTGATACGTCAGCGTCGCCTCGAGCGCCGTCGCGCCCGGCTTCAGCTTCGCCCGGAAGGGAATCCGGAACGTGCCGTCGAACACCTCCAGCGGCTTGCCGTTCGTGAACTCGAACGCCTTCATCGCATGCGGCGGATAGCTCACCTCGACGTTGTCCGCGTCGAGCATCAGCTCCGTCGGGATCGCGAAGTCTTCGCTCGGCTGGTTGGAGTTGACGTGCCAGCCCTCGGCGATGGTCGCGATGATCGTTCCCTCGACGTCATCGCCGGCGCGCTGGTGCAGCGAGCCTTCGATGGTGGCCTTCGGCGCGGCGTCGACGCCGAAGCCGAACTGCGCGTGGGCGGGAACGGCGGTGAGGAAGACGAGGGCAAGGACCGAAACGTATGTTCTCAATGCGAAGCTCAACTCGAAGCTCAATTCGAAGTACCGGTGAGGCGCCGCTCGATGTCCGGCAGCACCGCATCGACAGTGTGGACGTGCGGAGAGTTCGGATAGCTCTTCTTGAACGCACGCAGCTCGTTGACCGCGCCGGCGAGGTTCCCCTGGGCGACGTAGATCTGTCCCGCCAGCAGCTTGGAGCGCTCGACGGCGTCGCCGCGATTGCTCACCGCCGTCAGGGCCTTGATCGTCTTCTGTGCGTCGGCGAACTTGTTCTGCAGCGCGTACACGAACGCGAGCTGGTAGAAGGCCTCGTCGCGGATCGAGCCGGGAACGCCCTTCTCCGTCGTCAGCGCCGTCAGCCGCGCTACGCTCTTGTCATACGCGTTCCGGGTGACGAATTCCTTGGCCAGTTCGAGGCGGCCGGGGTAGTCCCTCGCCATCGCCGATTCGTTCTTCACCCGCTTCTCGAACGCCTCGTGCTTCATGCGCGCGTCGCCGAGCATCTTCACGAACTGCGCGGGCGGCGCATAGCCGCGGATCGCGCCGGCCAAGGTCAGGTCCGGCGTGAGGAGGAGGAACGTCGGCAGCGACGTCACCTGGTACTTGCGCTGGAACTCCGTCCCCTCTTTCCTGTCCTCGGTATCGAGGCGGAGCAGGACGATGTCTTCCGTCGCTTTCTGGAAGACCTCGGACGGGAAGACCTCGCGCTCGAAGCGATGGCACCAGCCGCACCAGTCGGCGAACATGTCGACGAGGATGAGCTGATTCTTCTCCTTCGCAGCCTTCTGCGCCTCGGCGACCGTCTTCAGCCACGGCGCACCGGCGAACGTCTGTGGAGCAAGGGCGAGCGCCAGCGCTGCGGCAAGGGCAATTCGTCGGGTCAAGAGGGCCTCCGCGGCTCGAAACGAGGGGTCCGGAAACCCTATTCCGATGGCTTCGCACCGACGGGTGACATTTCCGTGGCCTGATTTTTCATCCGCGCGTGCTTCCGCGCGGCCTCGATGAAGGCGGCGAAGAGCGCCGAGGCGCTCTCCTCCCCGGGCATGTCCTCGGGATGCCACTGCACGCCGAGGTAGAAGGGATGCCGCGGATCCTCGACTCCTTCGACGATGCCGTCCGGCGCGAGCGCCGTCACGCGCAGCCCCTGACCGACCTTGCGGATGGCCTGATGGTGCGACGAGTTGACGTTCAGCTCGACCGCCGGCAGGACGCTCGCGAGCCGGGTCCCCTGCTCGACGATCACATCGTGACGGGCGCGGTCCTCGGGCTCGCTCGCATGACGGATCTCGGTCTCGTGCTGCGTGTCGATGTCCTGGATGAGCGTGCCGCCGGCGGCGATGTTCATCACCTGCAGCCCGAGGCAGATGCCGAGCATCGGCACGCCATGCCTGCGGGCCGCCCCGGCCAGCGCGAGATCGTTGGCCTGGCGGCGCGCGTCCATCGGCTCGAGCGTCGGGTGAGGCTCCTCGCCATACGCCGCGGGATCGCAGTCATAGCCGCCGGCCAGGAGGAAACCGTCGAGCTCGCGTATCAGCTCGTCCGTGTTCTCCGGCTGCGGCGGAACGAGGACCGGAATGCCGCCCGCGCGACGGACGGATTCGACGTACCCGAGGTACGTGAATGCCCTCTCACGCTTCCCTTCGGGACTCCGGACGTCCGCTCCGATTCCAATGATGGGCTTGATCAAATTCCTCTCCTATTCCAATTCACTCTATGCGAAATTGAGATTCGTCACGAGACTGTTTTACGACGCGTTCCAAAACACAACTCAGGAAAAATTCAATCTGATGACCAATTCCCTGTCGAGGATCGCCGCACTCCTGTTCGCCGCCCTTACTCTCGCGCCCGCTCTGCACGCATCGACCTCCGCCGGTACGCGGATCAAGCTGAAGGCCCTTCCGTCGTACGTCGATCGCGTGCTCGTGCCCATCGTGCCGCGCGCGGAGAACACGCTGCAGATCGCCAGTCTCCGAGCAGAGAACGTCATCCGTGCGCCGAAAGGGTTCGACGTGCGCGTCCGGAAGGGCGCGATCGTCGCGTATTCGGACGGCGGCGACGCCGCAGGCTACGCGAAGGTGCGCATGGGCGGCCGGGACATCACGCTCACGCTGGTAACCGTCGTCCCCTACAGCGAGATGCGCAACGGGAAGCTGAACGGGTACCGCGTCGGCGAGTACAACGCCGCGGCGCTGAAGGGACTCGAGCAGTACGAGCGTCCGAAGGGCTTCATTCGCCTGACTGATGCGAACAACGACCTCTGGGTCTCGAACCACTATCGGATGCGCGACTTCCAGTGCAAGCTCGACGGCACGACGAAGTACCTCCTCGTCCGCACGGATGCGTTGGTGAAGCTCGAGATCCTGCAGCACGAGCTGCAGACGCGGCACGGCCTGAAATTCGACAAGTTCACGATCATGTCCGGCTATCGCACGCCGTACTACAACGCGAAGATCGGCAACAAGACGAGCTACTCGCGCCACCTCTACGGCGACGCGATGGACATCTACATCGACCAGGACCGCGACGGGAGGATGGACGACGTGAACCGCGACGGCCGCATCGACACCTCCGACGCCCGCTTCCTCCTCCGCGTCGCGGAGAAAATCGACGAGTCGGAGGAGTGGGGCTGGCTGAAGGGCGGCGCCGGCGTGTATCACGCAAACGCGGCGCACGGCCCGTACATCCACGTCGACGCACGCGGCTACGTCGCGCGCTGGGGAGCGACCGAGGAGCCCGCAAGCGGCACCCGCGGATCACGCACCATGGCCGCGCGGCGGTGAGTATGGAGTGCGGCGGCAGCGCCGCCGCTTTTCAACAGCGCGGCGAGGCCGCAGCGTCTGCGCTCTCGCGGTCCAAGTAGCCAGTTGCCAGTGGCCAGTAGCCCGAGGACGTGCGGATGGAGATGACGCTCCTCGGCTGCCGGCACCCAGCGGGCGGTCGTGCCGCACTCCCAGTACGCTCCCCCTCCTGTTCGACCGCCGGCGTCCCCCGTAGGGACCGCCGGCTGACGCACGGACGTCCCGCCCGCGCCCCGTGCACGCGGGACGCGCGCACGTCAGCCGCCGAGACGGCGGCGGTCCGATACACTCCCCCCCGATGTTCGACCGCGCCGCCCACGAGCGCTCCTCCCCTCCCCGCGAGAACGCGCTCGTGCTGGTCGTCGACGGCGACCGCTTCGGCATCGACGGCGATCGACTCGCGGTCGTGGCAGGCGAAGGCGAGGTCTACCTCGGCCGCCTCGACGGCGCGCCGCTGTTTCTCGCCGAGGCGCAGACCGAGACCATGCTCGACTTCCGGGCGGCGGCCGGCCTCCTGTCCCCGGAGCACGTCGAGTTGCTCTCGTACGCGCAGGGAATCCTGAACTGGACGCGCCGCACGCGCTTCTGCTCGACCTGCGGGAACGCACTCGACGTGCGCCAGGGCGGCCACGTCCGGGCCTGCACGCCATGCGCGCACGAGATCTACCCCCGCACCGACCCCGCGGTGATGTTGATGGTCACCCATCGCGACCGACTGCTCCTCGCCCAGCACAAAGGACGCGCGAGCCAGTTCTGGTCGACGCTCGCCGGCTTCGTCGAGCCGGGCGAGTCGCTCGAAGACGCCGTGCGACGCGAGCTGTACGAAGAAACGGGACTCACCCCGAAAGATCTGCGCTACTTCGGCTCGCAGCCCTGGCCGCTGCCGGCGTCGCTGATGATCGGCTTCACGATCGAGACCGCGGACCACGCGATCACGATCGACGAGAGCGAGCTCGCCGACGCACGCTGGTTCGCGCGCGAGGAGCTCGACGCGGTGACGCTCTCGTCGCCGATCTCCCTGTCCCGCTGGATGATCGAGAGCTGGCGGGAGGGGGGCGGGCGACTCTGAGCGGGGGAGAAACGATTCAGGCGGGGCGGGTGAGCGGGCGGGCGGCCGGACGGGTGCTGGGCGAGGCTCACTGAAGCCGAACCTGACCCGCCGGCGTAGACATCTACATGTAGATGTAGATATCTACCGGTATAGACTTGTATCTACAGGTAGATGGGTCTCGAGAGACCTACAATAAGAGTTGGACGGCGATGGCAACGGGCCTATATCGACCCCGAGCCGGGAGCAACATGATGTAAGAGGTTGGAGTCCTTCAGGAGTTCGCCAGTCTTCCCGTGAAGAACCTGCTCGGACTCACGGTCGTGGGTGCTCTCGTAGCGACTGTCGGATCGCTAATTGCTTTAGTCCTCAAAGAGCATCTTTTCGTTCGATCATTTGAGCGGTGGAAGGGACGGCGCGAGCTTGAAAGGATCTACAACAAGTACCGTGATCCCCTGATCCTTTCTGCGCTCGAGCTTGCAATTCGCTGTCGAGAAATCGCTGACGGTATCGCCAATGGGTATCTGGATCGAGCCTTGATGAAGGAACAACCTACAGCGCTCATTCGCAATTGGTCTGGCGATCCTTACTATCGCCGGTATAAGTTTCAAAGCACTGTCTACAGGATCTGCGCGTTCTTTGGATGGCTAGAACTCTACCGTCAGGAGATAGTCTTCCTCAACAGTGGTCGCGCGAAGCACACGAAGCGGCTCGGTGAACTGGTTGATGCGATCCGCGCGGATTTCGCGGATGGACATATCAACAGGAAATGGCGAGATGGTGTCGATGGTCTGATCTTCAGGGAGGAGCAGCGTGCAATCGGCGAGATGATGATCGCTCAGAAGGGCGACAAGCGACTGGTGATTGGCTATGGCCAGTTTTCCGCTGGGTTAGAGCAGACTCTGGGCGACACCGGTAACTGGTTCGGTGGCGCCATACGCTTTATCGATCAGATTGGCAGAACTGAAGATGACTTCCGGCCAACGCGGATCAAGCTGCTGTTCATTCATTTGATCGATCTTGTCGATGCGTTGGACCCGGCTCGAGTATCGGCGGGCGGCGACCTTGACCGCGCGCTGCCAAACCATCGCGAGCAACGCGACAAGTACCGGGCGGAACTGCCTGAATAGGTTCGCACGCGACCTTCCATCCCGGAGAAGCGTGGCAGAGTTTCCCAGGTGGTCCAGGCCGCGCGTGGCGGAGGCGCGTAAGGCGAGCCGCGCGAAGTCGACCGCCGTCCAACTCGGTGCAGCCGACACCAACCCGCGCCACGTGAGTCGTAGTTTGCTACCCTGTCGCGTGCGGGTTGGTGCGGCTGAGTGCCGGCCGTTGGACGGGCGGAATATCCGTTCTCGCCGTGATGCTTCGGAGAGACATGACGAAAGTTGAGTCACTCGAACAAGAAGTGGCGAACCTCACGGCTGAGGAGTTGGCGGCGTTTCGTGCATGGTTCGTCGAGTACGACTGGCAGGCCTGGGATCATCAGTTCGAGGAGGATGTCGCCGCCGGCCGGCTCGACAAGCTCGCCGAGGAGGCTCTCGCTGAGCATGCCCGTGGTGAGACGACCGAGCTTTGAGTCACCGAGCTGCTCGCAAGTTCTGGCGTCTCTTCGCCGAACTTCCCGCCGAAGTACAGCGACTCGCGCGCGCGAATTTCTTACTCCTCAAGACGAACCCTCAGCATCCCTCTCTTCATCTCAAGCGCGTCGGCCGGTACTGGTCAGCGCGAGTTGGCGCCTCGTACCGAGCGCTCGGTGTGAACTCGCCGGACGGAATCGTTTGGTTCTGGATCGGTCCGCACGAAGAGTACGAACGTATCCTCAAGCGTTCGTAGCCGCCGTCCAACTCGGCCGCAGTCGACGGCAACCTCGCCGCGCTCCCCGTAGGCTGCTACTCTATCGCGTGCGGCCGGCGCCGGTGAGCGGCGGGCCGTTGGGCGGCAGAATCACGGTCGGCGCTTCACCGCCACTGCCTTTGCCAATTCGCTGGGTCGTGCCCCGGCCGCCAAGAGTGACCGCACGAGAAGATCTACGCTCACGGTTGGGTCTCCGGCTTCGAGCTTCGCCACTCGAGACTGGCTCGATCCCAGCTTCTCAGCCAGCTCGAGCTGCGTGAGCCTGCGTCGCGTGCGGGTCGTTCGTAGCAGCCGTGCAAGCGCTAGTTTGATGTCGACGAACTGCGACTCCACCTCGTCGAGCCCGAGGAAGTCGTCGACCGAACCGACTCGCCAGCCCGCATCCTCCAGTGCTTTCCTCTTGGACGAACGCATCATTACGCTCCTTCAACAAGCTGCAGATATCGTTTCCATCGTCGTCTCGCCACATCCAGAACAGTCTTCGGCGTCGCGCGCGTCTTCTTCGAGAAGACCTCGAGAATCACGACCGCGTCGGTCGTGAGTCCGTAGACGATTCGCCATGTCACGTCGTCATCAACAACCCGCAATTCGTGACAGCCGCTACCGATCGCCGGCATCGGCCGCGACTCCGGCATCCCCAGACGTTCGCCCTCCTGAAGCATCCGCAGCAGGAATCCGGCTTCAATGCGCGCGTTGGCCGAGAACGGAGGTGACTTCACCTCACCGTGCAGCCAGACGAGCGGCTTGCTCATGCCCGACAACATATGTCAGACCTGACATATTCGCAAGGAGTCACCTGCCGCGCAACTCAACGGTGCAGCCGACGCCAACCCTCGCCGCCTCAGCTCTTCACGTCGCATGGCTACGTGATCGCTCCTCGTGGGTGGCCGGCGGCCTCCCGAAGATCTCGCTCTCAATCCGATAGCGCATGTCGCTCCAATCGGATGTCACCGCCTCGCCAGAGTCGGGCGTCGTGCACCGGCGTTCAATCCCGGCTGCCCAAGCCGCGTCCACACCGGCATCGGTAAGTCTCTTGCTGGCCGAACGCGGCGAGGGGTCGTCCCTCCTACCCCTTCCTCTCGAGGAAGCGCTCCGTCCACGTGCTCCGCTTTGGTGACAGTTGCGATGCGGCCGCCTTCACATACGGTCGCAGCTGTCTCGCTGCAAACCTCGCGTAGCCGACCTCCCGCACCTCATGGAACGTCGTCTGATAGTGCTCGAGCAGCGAGGCCGCCAGAATCTGTCCGGTACGCCTGGCGCCCACGACCGCCGATGCGCCGAGCCAGCGCGCCCCATCGGGGATTGCCTTGACCGTCGAGACCGCGAGCATCGAGGACGTCTCGAAGATGGACCGGTCCTGGTGCGCCGCCTCCGTCCGAAGGTCGGACCAGAGCCGCGTCAGCGTCTCCCGGGAGGGCAGTCGATCGGGCCCGAGGGTCCGCGCCTCGTCGCGTATCTCCTGCCACTCCCGCCGCAGCGCGGGCACGTCCAGCGGCGGAGTATTGAACGTCTGGGCCAGCCGGCCCGACGTTCGCTCGAGGCCATCCAGAAGACTGTCCATGCTCGCGAACTGCGTGTCCCCTTCGAGCAAGCCACGCTCCTCGAGCGCAGCCGCAATCTCCGGAATCAGGGACCGACCCATGCCGCAGACATCGGCCAGAGCGGCGAGCACCCAGACGGGGGAGGCGCGGAAGGCGACGATGCCCAGGGCCTCGATGGCGTTGCCGGCCGTTCGTCTGGCGAGGAAATCGCCGGCCAGCTTCCCGTCTTCGGTGTAGACGCCCTCCACACCTCCCACCTGCTCGATGAGAAAGCGCAGCGTGGTGTCGACGAGGTTCTGATACAGCCGGCCTCGGCGTAAACCGTCGGGAATCACCACCTCACCGACTTCCCGCGCGACGCCGGCCGTAAGTCCGACCATGGACCTCAGGAGACGTTCCGGCAGCGAGATCAAGTACGCTTTCAGCCCCATACGATCGACCTCATCTCGTAAAAGCCCCTGTGAATTCGACGTGTATTACAGTTGAACGACGATGCACGAGCAACACCGCCGGCTACAGTAACCTCGGCTACAGTAACCTCAGGCTACAGTAACCTCGGCTACAGTAACCCGTGCTAGGCTTCAGGAGTGGACGTCTGTGAGTCGTTTCAGATCATCGGTCCAATTCGCCGGATCGAGACGATCGCCAGCGGAGAAGGGATTCGTGACCTTGTCTACCTCGAAGAGCGTTTCGGCCAAGGTGATTGGCAAAAGCTGAAAGGTCTGGCCACAGTTCGCCTCGAGGATGGTACCATCCATGAAGCTGAGATCCATTGGTACGAAGCACATGGCGTCGGGAAGCGATGGGTGAAGATCAAGCGCTTTCTTGAATCTAGCCGATGACCGAAACGAAGCAATTTGCAATCTGCATCCAGAACGGCGAATACACCGGCACGCTGGAGCTCCGCAAAGTTTACGAAGTCCTCCAAGATCCTGATGCCGCTGCCCGTAACTACGTGCGTGTGATCGACGAATCGGGCGACGACTATCTCTACCCGCACACGTGGTTTGTACCTGTGACGGTGCCAGAAGGTGTCGAGCAATTATTGCACGAGCTCGCCGTCAAGTAATCGCCACCCGTCCAACTCTGTAACCGACGTCGACCCGGGCCACGTGAGTCTCCAGTGCGCCAGCGGCAAAGCGCGTCTTGGCGCTCGCGTCAGGCTTGAAACGCGGGTGCATTGCGACGTCGGCGGACCATTCCAGAGTTCGACGTTCGTCTCTGAGCCGGTCCAGCGGCCGCGAGAGATCCCCCTACTTCCTCTTCGCCGCGGCCTTCTTTCGCGGCGGCGCTTTGCGCGCCCGCTTCCTGGCCGGCGAGGCGCCGGCAGAACGGCCGGCGGGGCGCCGGCCCCCCGTAGCTCCCCCCAGGCTGCGGCTCAGCACCGCCAGCAGATCGACGACCTCGCCGCCGCCCTCCTCGGCCTCCGCCTCCTCGGGGACTTTCACGACGTCCTCTTTCTTCCTCTCCTTCGCGGCCACCAGCTTCTCCAGCCGCTCGGTGTAGTCGTCGAGGAATTCATTGAGATTCAGCTTCTTCGCATTGCGGGTGATCTGGGCCTCGAACTTCTTCACGTCGGCCGCGGCGGACTTCGCGATCTCCGGGAGGCCGACGTCCTCGGGCTTGCGGATCTCGTCGGCGAAGCGGAGGGTCTCGGCCCTGAGGATGCCGTTCTCGGCGATGATCGCGACGAGGTACTCCTTCGCGCGCATGACGAACGTGGCGATCCCGGCCTGCTCGTTCTTCTCCATCACCTCGGCGAGCAGCCGGTAGGCCTTGTTCGTGCCGCTCGCGGGGACGAGGAAGTAGGCGCGCTGGAAGTAGATCGGGTCGATGTCGGCGACGTCGACGAAGACGCGCAGGTCGATCTCGCGCGACTTGCGCGGCTCGACGGCCTCGAGCTCGTCGTCGGTGACGACGACGAACTTCCCCTTCTCG
>CAZLGP010000053.1:0-27692 GCA_964558905.1 uncultured Thermoanaerobaculia bacterium
CGGCGATGAGACTGATGACCGTCGAGCGGATCGCGTCGGCGCGCACGATGCGGCGCAGCGTGCCGCTCACGAGGTTGATCCCGGTCAGGATCTCTTCGTCGTGCAGGTCATTGAGGGCCAGGAGCTGTGGCGGCACCTCGCGCGGCCAACGGCCGCCAGTCGGATAGATGTACGTCACCGACATCCACTCCCCGTCCGGCTTCTGCTTGATGAAGCGGGAGGCGAAGTCGAGCAACTGCTGGTTGCCGAGGTTACCGATCGAGATCGGCTCTACGGGTCCGAGCGTCTGCCGGAACGTCTCGAGATAGTCGTCGTAGGCAGCGGGCCGAAAGCCGTTCCGCTCGAGCGCGGCCCGGAAGGTCGTGGTGATGCGGTCGTAGTCGAAGCGATCGCCGCGCCCTTCCTCGAGGGCGCGGATCATGGCCAGCTGCTGCGTCTCCGGCGGGACGAACGATGCGATCGACTGCGACGACGAGACCGTGCCGTCGTCGATCAGCGGCTGCAACTCCTTCGCGAACGCGTGCGTCCGCTCGATCACGTGCGGTAGCGATGGCCCGTCGATCGCGTACATCATGAACTCGAACGACTGGCCGAACTTCTTCGTGACCTTCTCCTGATTGATGACTCCTTCGTTCCCCTTCGCCCGCAGGTCCTGAACGTTGTCGCTGAAGCGAACCTTCGTCGCGAAGAAGCCGAAGACGATCGTGGCCACGATCCAGATGGCGATCGTTGCCTTCGGCGCGCGGAGCGCCAGAGTGACGAAGCGTTTCGAGCCGAACGAGTGGTGGTAGAGCCGCGGTGCCTTCTTCCGCGGGCGGCGCTCGGACATGACGATCAGCGCGGGAAGAAGGAAGACGACGCAGAGGACGAAGAAGAGGATGCCCGTTCCGGTCAGGAAGCCGAGCTGGGACATGCCCCGGAAGTCGGTGGCGAGGAAGCCGTAGAAGGTGGCGGCGGTCGTGAGGGCGGCGATCGCCACGCCGGGATAGGTCTGCCGGATGGCGAGAATCAACGCGTGGGCCATGGTCGCCCCGCGGTTGCGCTCGTCGACGTAGCGCCCGTAGATCACGCTGATGAAGTCGATGCCGAGGCCCGCGAGCAGCGCCGCGAAGCCGGCGCTGGCCGACGACAGCTCGCCGTACATCACCCCGGCGATGCCGAACGTCATCGTCAGGCCGATGGCCAGCGGAATCGCCGCATAGAAGATCGAGGCGAAACGCCGGAAGCCGTAGAGGAACACGAACAGGACGCCGAAAAACGACGTGAGGACATTGACGATGACGTCGGAGCGGATCAGGTCCGCGTCACCGACCGCGATCTGATAGCCGCCGGTGTGCTCGATCGTCGGCAGCGGTGCGCTCGGGTTCTCCTTCCGGAAGTCTCTGAGCGCGCGTGCCTCGATGATCGCTCCCTCCGCCAGCAGCTCTTTCGCGAACGGGACGTCCTGCGCGGGCCGCTTCGGCTTCGTCAGGATCAGGAGCATGGTGTGATCGGTCGAGACGTAGTAGCCGGACGATGCATCGATGCGGAAGCCGCCGCTCGCCGAGGCGAACTTCTCGAGGAAGATCGGCGCGAGGTTGAAAGGATCGAACTGCACGAGCTGCTTGAGCGCGAACGACTGCGGGGTCTGGAGGAGGGTGCGATTCCGAGCGACGGATTGCCGGATGCCTTCGTCCGACAGCTTCTGCTCGACGAGGTCGAGCTGCTCGGGCGAGAGGAAGAGCAGCGCCCGGGGGAGGATCAGCTCCACGAAGTCGAGCGGATTCGGGATTCGGTATTGCACCTGCTCGATTCGCGTCGATTTCCGGTAGCCTTCGGCCAGGGACTCGATGAGCGAGTCGTAGGTCTCGATTTCCGCGCCGCGCGGCAGGTGCATCACCACGACGTGGTTGTCGAGCGTGCCGAGGTCGTCGAGGACCTGACGGAACTCGTTGACCTCGCGGTTGTTCTGCGGGATGAGGTTCAGCAGATCGGGATCGAATCGGAGGCGCGAGGCGCCCACGAGACTGATCGCCGCCACGAGGACGGCGACGATGGCGATCGCTTTGCTGTGTCGGAGACAGAGCCGGGCGAGGGCGTCGAGAGTGCGTGAGATCAAACGGGCGGGCAATTAACATGCTGAGAAGAGCGAGTCAAGGAATCGTCGCCGGAATCGCGGTCGTGTTCGCTATGGCGTGTGGCGAACCGGAGCCTCTCACGGAGGAGAAAGCGCGGAAGCTGATCTCCAGCTACGCGTTCAAGCGCGAGCCGGTCTACGCCGAGGTGCCGCAGAAGGTGTGGTGGTCGCCGCAGGCGCCGAAGGACGCCTACGACGAGCTCGCGGTGCGCACGCTCCGCAACCTCGAGCGCGCCGGCCTGGTGACGGTCACGGAGTCGGACGTGACCGCGGATTCCGCGACCTACGTCGCGAAGGTCACGGACAAAGGCTTCCCCCTCCTCGGCACCGCGCCGAGCCACCGCGGTCCCGTCTACCGCGCCCGCATCGCCGAGAAGCGCTACGACGGGCTCCGCAACTTCGTTCGCCACCCGACCGAGCCGACCGTCGGACACGCGGAACTGGTGTGGCATTACGAGAACCCGACCCCGCTCTACCCGCTCTTCGAGACGAAGATCGACAAGCCGCTGAAGACGCCGTTCGTCTCCCACGTGTCCTTCTGGCGGGAGGACCACGTGTGGAAGTTCAACGTGAACGTCCGGAAGACGCCGGCGAAGTCAGGCGCGTAGTGCTCGTTGGTCCTCTGCCTTCGCGGCTCTTCGCGTACGGCTTGACGTTCGCGACTCGCGCCGACCACATAGTCGCAAAGTCTCAAAGTCTCAAAGTCTCAAAGTCGTAGAGTCGAAAAGAAAAGTCTCACGGTCGCAGAGCATTGGCGTACGTCTCCTTTGAGACTTTGAGACTTTGAGACTTTGAGACTTCGACACTCTGCGAAGCGCCAACGAGCTCACCTGCTTTCCGGCCGCGGCCGCGTCATCCGCCGCAGCCCCTTCGCTCCCGCAATGATCGCCTCCGTCGCCTCGGTCGGGAAAAAGCCCGTCTCGACGACTCCGGCGAGCTCGCGCATCCGCGCGACGATGTCGGCGATGTCGGTGTCCGCGGGCACGCGCACGTCGAGAATGCGGTGACCCTCGTCCGTGACGCGAGGCGCACCGTCCTGCATCCGTAGGGCGGGCTGCAGCCCCATCTCTTCGAAGCGCCTGCGCACGACGTCGAGGGCGAACGGCGTGACTTCGACGGGCAGGGCGCCGGTGCCGAGTCGCTCGACGACCTTCGACTCGTCGGCGATGACGATGAACCGGCGCGCCTGCTGCTCGACGATCTTCTCGCGGAGCAGCGCGCCGCCGCGGCCTTTGATCAGGCGGAGCTGCGCGTCGATCTCGTCCGCGCCATCGACGGCGAGATCGAGCGGCGCGATCTCCGCCAGCGCAAACGTCGGCACGTTCTCCTCGCGGGCCTGCTGTTCGGTCTTCTCCGAAGTGCACGTGCAACGGATGTCGCGCAGAGCGCCGTTGCGGAGCGCCTCGCCGAGGAGCTTCACAAACTCGGCGGCCGTCGTGCCGGTACCGAGACCGAGGGTCATTCCGGGGCGGACTTCGGCGAGTGCGGCGCGGGCAGCTTCGATCTTCAGACTCATGACGCTCTCTTAGCCGTCGGGTCGTCGAGTCGTCAAGTCGTCGAGGACCGAGTCTCATAGTCTCATAGCCTCACAGTCGCAGAGGTGCCTCTCTGTGAGACTGTGAGACTGTGAGGCTGTGAGACTTCGCGCCGCGACGCCGCGACGCCGCGACGACTAGACGACTCGATCAGAACCCTCCCGCGGCCCCGCCGCGCCGGGGATCGGCGACGGCGGTGAGGCGGCCCTTCTCGAACAGAATCGCGTGCACGTCGCCGATCGCGGGGACCTGCCTCACGCCGTGGCCCTTTGCGTTCAGGGCATCGATCGTGGCCTGCGGAGCGCGTCCGCGCTCGGTGACCATCTCGTCGGGGATCGCGGCGTGGTGATAGCGCGGCGCCTTCACTGCATCCTGAAGCGACTTGCCGTGTACGACCATGCTCAGAAACACCTGCAGAATCGTCGTCGGGATCGCGGAGCCGCCGGATGTCCCGAGTGCGAGGAACGGCCGGTTGTCGCGAACGACGATCGTCGGCGACAGCGACGATGCCGCGCGCTTCCCGGGCTCGATGGCGTTCGGCTTGCCGCCGAAGTCGGCGTTCGCGGAATTGAGAAAGAAGCCGAGCGAAGGGACGAGAAACCCGCTGCCGAAATCGTCACCCAGCGTCGTCGTCAGCGCCAGGACGTTGCCGCGTGCGTCCGCGATCGTGAAGTGCGTCGTGTGCTCGCCTTCTCCGCCCAGGTTGCGCGGCTCCGCGAGCATCGCCGTGCCGACGACGCGTTCCTGAATGGTCTTGCGCCACGTCTCCGCGCGCTGCCGCGAGAGGAGCTCACGATAGGGGATGCGTGCCTGCGCGGGGTCGGCGACGTAGCGGTGGCGGTCGATGAACGCGCGGCGTTGGGCCTCGATGAGGAGGTGCAGCGTGGCCGGGGTCTGGAACCCGGACGCGCGCAGGTCGTCGTTCGCGAGAATGTTCAGCGTCTCGCCGATCACCAGCCCTCCTCCCGACGGAGGAGGCACAGTGAAGATCTCGTAGTCGCCGTAGACCAGTTTCAGCGGCGCACGCCAGATCGGCTTGTATTCCGCCAGGTCTCGGAAGCCGATGACCCCGCCGGCGGCCTTCGCCCCTTCGACGAGCTTCTTCGCGATGTCACCCTCGTAGAAGTCGCGCGCGCCATCGTCGGCGATCCGCTGCAGCGTCGACGCGAGCTCCGGTGGAGGGAGAGTGTTCGGCAGATCGAGCTTGCGGTTTGCGTTGGCGTTCTCGATGTCGGCGGCCAGCTCCGGGTCGTCGCGCTTCTCCTTCGCGAGCAGTACCGCCGGCTCGAGGAGCTCTTTCCACGGACGCGTGCCGAAGCGCTCGTGCAGGGCGTGCAGTCCCGCGACGGTTCCTGGTACGCCTGCCGCGGCCGCGCCGGTGCGGGTGTCTTTGTTCGCGAGGCGCGGCGCGGTCTCGCGGAAGTCGAGCGTCCAGACGCCGCGCGACTGCGCGTCGTAGAAGGTTGCGAATCCGCCCCCGCCGACATTGCCCGACTGCGGGCGAACGACGGCCAGGGCGAACGCAACCGCGACGGCCGCGTCCGCGACGTTGCCGCCTCGCTGGAGCACGGCCAGGCCGACCTTCGTCGCCAGAGGATGGGCCGTCGAGAGAGCTGCCTTGCGCGCGGTGATCGATCCGCCCGCCGAGACCTGGGTCGTGATGAGGACCGCCGCGACCAGCGCGGCGCGCTTCACTTGCGCGCCCTCCGCGCCGTCGACCGCGGCGAGCGGTTGCGGTCGTAGATGATCTTCAGTCCCTTCAACGTCAGCTCGGTATCGACTTCGTCGATGTGCTCGCTCTCCTCGGCGAACAGCGACGCGAGACCGCCGGTCGCCACGACGCGCCTGAGGTTCGGAACCTCCTCCTTGATGCGCGACAGGATCCCGTCGACGAGTCCGAGATACCCGAAGTAGATGCCGGACTGCATGTTGACGACGGTGTTCGTGCCGATGACGCGGTCGGGCCGCCGCACGTCGACGCGCGGAAGGCGCGCCGCGCGCGCGAACAGGGCCTCGGCCGAAATGTTCAGTCCCGGCGCGATCACCCCTCCGATGAAGGCGGCGTTCTCATCGACGACGTCGAACGTCGTGGCCGTGCCGAAGTCGACGATCACCGCGGGCCCGCCGAACTGATGGTGCGCGGCCGCGCAGTTGACGATGCGGTCCGCGCCGACCTCCAGAGGATTGTCGACGTGGATGGCGATGCCGGTCTTCACGCCCGGCTCGACGAAGAGCGGCTCCACGCCGAAGTACTTCTGGACCATGAACGTCATTGCGCCGTTGAGCGGCGGCACGACGGAGGCGACGATCGCCCCTTCGAGGTTCGCATGCAGCGAGTCGCCCACGAGCTGCCGCGCGAGAATCCCGTATTCGTCCGCGGTGCGCTCACGAGCGGTCGCCAGCCGCCACGAGCTCACCAGCTCTTCGCCGCGATAGACGCCGAGCACGATGTTCGTGTTGCCGAGGTCGATCACCAGGAGGTTGGACGACACGGAGGGATGGTACCAACAGTTGGCGGTTGGCAGTTGGCGGTTGGCGGTTTGGCAGTCGCCAGTTGCCAGTGGCCAGTGGTCAGTCGCGGTTGGCCTAGGAGTCTGCTTTCGAGGGACACCTCTTTCTGCCGCGCAGACTTCTCGCCGGCATGGTGGGTGGCGCTGGCCCCGGAGTTTGGACATTCGTCGCAGCGCGTGATTCGGAGCCCTCGTAGCGGCCAAAGGAAATAGCTCCCGGCTGAAGGGCCTGTTGCGCAATGCCCGCGTAGCGGGCTACAGGGAGTAGCCCCCGGCTTCAGCCGGGGGAATTGCGACCGATAGAGTCCAGCCCGTGTAGCGGGCGACAGGGCGACTCTTTCGCCCGCTACGCGGGCTGACAGGCCGCGCCCCCACCCCCGGCCGAAAGCCGGCGGATATTTCCTCATGCCCGCTACGCGGGCGTTTGGGGCAACAGACCCTGAAGCCGGCCGCGTGACACGACACTAGAAGCGGGTCACCACAGACATCGACCCGACTTTGTAGTGCTTCGACGAGTCGTAGGCCACGTCGATCTGGAAGCGCGGCCAGGCCAGTCCCGCGCCGACCGAGAAATGGTTCTGCGCTTCTCCTTCAGGAAACAGCATCGCCTCGGCGACGAAGTCGGGGTGCGTGAGCGGGCCATTCCACTCGACCGAGTGCGCCGGGTCACGCCAGTAGCCGGCGCGGAGCGCGAACGGGATCTTCGTCGCGAAGAAATACTCCGCGCCCGCCCGCAGCTCGATGACGTCGTCGATCTTGAACGGGTCCTCGAGCGTGGCCACCGAGGCGTAGACGGTCTGGTGATCGTCGGCGAGGTTCGAGTACTTCACGTGTACGGCGTCGACGTTGATCGTCAGCACGGGAATCGGCCGGATCGAGACGCCGATGCCGGCGATGTCCGGGATGTGGAAGGTCGGTTTTGCCCGCTCGGTGAAGTTGAACTGCGAGGCCACGTCCGCGTAGAAGAGGGTCGTCTCGAACTCCGGTCCCTGCTTGTAGACGCCGCCGAAGCTGATCTTGTCCGTGGGCGACCATTTGAAGCCGAAGCCGATCGTCGTATCCGTCGCTTCCACCAGCTCGATCTCGTCACCGTTCGCCGTCGCCGTCGCTTGCACGAGCACCTGCTTCGGGTCGATCTGTTGCGTGTAGCGGAAGGTGAAGGCCGCCTCCCGGAAGCGCTGGTGGCGCACATTCGCGCCGATCGAGAGCTTCGGATGGACCTGCCACGCGCCGGCCAGGCCGAACGTCCGCTGGCGAACCGACAGTGCCGAAACGAACGGATCGAGGCGAAACTCGAGGCAGGTGAAGGGGTTGTTCAGATCGCGGCGACGCTGTTCGCAGTCGACCTTGCTGATCGGCTCGCCGACGACGAACGCCTGCCCATCGCGGACCTCGGTCGGCAGATAGAAGTTCGGCACCGTCTTGACGAGATTGCCTGTGAATTCGTCGAAGACCGGCGCAACGACGCCCGCGCCTTCATTGTTGAGCGGCTCGTGAAAGTACGCTCCGATCGTGAACTTGTCCTTGATCGGCATGACCGCGCTGGCGAAGGAGACCACCACGCGATCGCTGTGATTCGTGAACGCAGTCCGCTCGATGTCCGGGAACGTACCGCTCGTCGTGAAGAGCTGCTGCTCGAGGTAGTTGCGCGCCTCGATCGACACTTCGGGCTTGCGCAGGATCGTCAGACCGGCCGGATTCGCCTCCGCGGCCGATGCGTCGTCGGCCAGGCCGAGGAACGCGCCGCCCATACCGAGCGAGCGGGCGCCGGGATTGCCGAAGTTGAACTGCAGGCCGGAGAGAGCTTCGATGTCGACGTTCTGTGCGGACGCAGGAAGGGCGATGATCGCGATGGCGAGCAGGAGCTTTCGCATGCGGGAGGATAGTCGGAAAGTCTCAAAGTCTCAAAGTCTCAAAGTCGCAAAGAACGCGCGAACACTCTCTTTGAGACTTTGACACTTTGAGACTTTGAGGCTTTGAGACTTTCCGACTTGAGGCTCGTCACATCCGCCCCGCCCGCACCGCCTCGACGACCGTGTTCACCACCTCGTCCGGCGCGCCGAGTTGTTTGGCGCGGTCGCGCCGCCAGCTCCACTCGATCTGTCCGTTGGCGAGGCTCTTCGCTCCGACGGCGATGCGCAGCGGGAAGCCGATCAGGTCCGCATCCTTGAACTTCACGCCCGGCCGTTCGTCGCGATCGTCGAGGAGGACGTCCACGCCGGCTGCGAGGAGCTTCTCGTACACCTCGTACGCGGCGGCGTGCACGGTCTCCTCCTTGCCGAGGATAGTGACGATCGCCTCGAACGGCGCGATCGGCATCGGCCAGATGATCCCGTCGTCGTCGTGGCTCTGCTCGATGGCCGCCGCAACGGTGCGTCCGATGCCGAGGCCGTAGCAGCCCATGATCATCGGCACGCGCTTGCCCGACTCGTCGAGGTACTCACAGTGCATCGACTCGGAGTACTTCGTCCCGAGCTTGAAGATGTGGCCGACCTCGATGCCGCGGTAGATCTCGAGCGCGGTTCCGCAACGGACGCACGCGTCGCCCGCGAACACCGTGGTCACGTCGGCGTACTCCGGCTCCGGGAAATCGCGTCCGGGGACGGCGTAGTCGAGATGGTGATCCGTCTTGTTCGCACCGACGATCCAGCGCTTGCGACCCCTCAGCGAGGAGTCCGCGACGACGCGCGCGCACTTCGTCCCGACGGGACCGCAGTAGCCGACGACGCCGCCGGTGGCCTCCTCGAAACGCGACTCGGCGATGAGCTCGAGCCACTCCGCGCCGAGGTGGTTCTTGATCTTGATCTCGTTGCCTTCGCGGTCGCCGCGGACGAGCACCATCACCGCGCCGAGGTCCGTGTCGAAGACGAGTGTCTTCACGAGCTGAGAGGTCGGTTTGCCGAGAAACCTCCCCACGTCGTCGATGGACTGCGTGCCGGGTGTATGCAGCTCGGCGATCGCCTCCGTCGGGGCCGGCTCCGGCTCGTCGTCGAAGAACTTCGACGTCGCCTTCTCGACGTTCGCCCCGTAGCGGCACTTCGGGCAGCTCACCACCGCGTCCTCGCCCGACTGCGCGAGCACCATGAACTCGTGCGAGGCCGACCCGCCGATGTTCCCGGTATCGGCTTCGACCGGTACGTGGTCTAACGCACAGCGATGAAAGATTCTCGTGTACGCATCCCGCATCGCGGCGTAGGCCTCGTCGAGCGATTCCCGACTCGAGTGAAAGGAGTACGCGTCCTTCATGATGAACTCGCGGCCGCGCATGAGGCCGAAGCGCGGGCGGACTTCGTCGCGGAACTTCGTCTGGATCTGGTAGAGGTTCACCGGGAGCTGCCGGTACGAGCTGATCGCGTCGCGGACGGTGTCCGTGATGACCTCCTCGTGCGTGGGGCCGAAAACGAAGTCCCGGTCATGCCGGTCCTTGATGCGCAGGAGCTCCTTCCCGTACTGCTGCCAGCGCTTCGACTCGATCCACAGCTCGGCCGGCTGGATCGCGGGCATGAGCAATTCCGTCGAGCCGGCCCGAGTCATCTCCTGGCGGACGATGTTCTCGAGCTTCTGGATCGAGCGGAGGCCGAGCGGAAGATACGTGTAGATGCCCGCCGCGACTTTGCGGATCAGTCCGGCGCGCATCATCAGCTTCTGACTGATGACATCGGCATCGGCGGGAACTTCGCGCAGCGTGTGGATGAAGTAGCGAGACCAGCGCATGAGGCGCGGGATTGTACATGGGGCCGGGGACGAGTGCTGGGTGCTGAGTGCTGGGTGCTGAGTGGGAGGGCGGGACTCAGTACTCAGCACCCGGCACTCAGCACTGATCGAACTGTGACATGGACCAGGCGTTTGCCTGTGGTATGACAGGAGCAAACGATGAGCAAAGACAACGTCCTCGTGTTCGAACGTCCTCCCGTCCCGCGGATCTTCTCCTGCGCGGCGGTGTGCGGGGCGGCGGCGATCTTCTTCACGTACCTCGCCGAGCACCCGAACGATTACAAGCCCCTCCCGATCATCGGTCTGCTGCTCCTCTTCCTCGGCACCGTCGTCGCGATGATCATCCAATACGGCGATCACATCTATTTCAGCGATTTCGGCGTGAAGTACGAGAACCGGCTCTTGACCTGGTTCGGCAAGCGCGGCGACTGGATGCGGTGGGAAGACATCGTGGAAGTGCGCGAGGTCAAGGAGAAGGTCCTGATCCTGTTGTCGCGAGACGGACGGCGCATGCTCGTGGACGCCATTCTTGGCTATGCGATTGCACGCCACGAGATCCTCAGGCGGGCTCCTCAGGCGATCAAATCGGGGACGCTGGCCCGAGATGATTCTTGACGCGTAAACGCCTGCTTCTGGCTTCCGCCGCCACTCTGCTCGTCGTCATTGCGATCTCCGCGCTGGTTCTGCAGCGCCAGCGCGTGCGGCGGCACCGCGTGCTGCACCCCGCGGCTGGCGAGGTGAGGCCGGAGCCCTCGCCCGGAATCCCGCCGGTCGCGCGGTGGACGGAGACGTTTCAGCAGCTTCAGGGAGAGGATCTCGCGGAACTGCTGGAGGCGATCGAGGGGAAGCATCCCGATCTCTACGGGGAATGGTCGCTGGGGTACCTGCACGCACGGGCGCTCGTCGGCGAGAACGAAAAATCCGAGGCCGCGACGAAGCTCGCGCCGTTCCTCGCGGAGGGACATCCGTTCCGCGATCTGGCCCTCTATCACCGCGCGTCCATCGAGGATGGTGCGGAGGCGAGCCGTTACCGCAACCTCCTGATCTTCGAGCACCGCGATTCTCCGTACCGCGACGAGGCGATCGACGAGGAGCTCGAGCTCCTCGCGGACGATCCTGAGGCGCTGACCGCGTTCGCGGAGAAGATCGCTCCGTCGGCGTCGACGGAGCGGCGTCGGGAGATCAGCGCGCGCATCGTGGAGGTCACGCGGTCTCTCGACCGCGGCCTCGCACTTCTGGGGGGCGGCACGAGCGACGACGCCGCGGATCGCGCCGCGCGCGCCCTCGACCGGCCGGAGATCCTGGCGAAGCTCTCCGCCGGGCAGCTCGCGCTTTTCGGCGAGACGTTTCAGAGGCACCGGCACTACGACCGGGCGATCGCACTGCTGCAGCTTGCACTGAAGACGGCGTACTCGGACGACCTCCAGTTCGCCCTTGGACGCAGCTACTTCGGCGCGGAGCAGTACGCCGAGGCGCAGGCGGCGTATCTTCGCGGCGCGGGGATCACGAAGAAGGCGGAACAGCAATGCACGTTCTTCTGGCATGCCGCGCGCGCCGCGCAACTCCGCGGTGACGACCGCACGGCGGAAGAGCTGATGACGAAGGCGATCGCGGTGAAGGGGAAGTTCCCGGCGACGCTCGCTGCCCTCACGCAGCGTCTGCGAACGCGTCTGAAGGCGGGCCGGCTTGCGGAGGCGGGCGCGGACCTTGCGCTTCTGCGCAGGATTGCGCCGAACGAGGGCGCGGTGCTCGACGGGTCGCTCGCGTACGCAACCGGCATGCTCGCCGCGGGCAACACCGCGGCGGCATTGCGCGCACTCGACTCCGTGCCCCGCAGACTGCTCGATGCCTACGACGAGGCGGAGCTCGCCTACTGGCGCGCGCGAGCGCTCGAAGAGCGCGATCCGCCCCGGGCGTTCCGCGCGTATCTCGACGTGCTTCGCTCGAAGGCGCCCTCGCACTTCGCCTACCTCGCACGCACGCGCCTCGACTCGGCCGCGCTGGCTCCGAAGCTCGCCCGCGAGCTTGCTGTGCGCGAGGCGCAGGTGAAGAACCTCGTGGCCGCGAAGAAGCTCGACCTCGCGCGGCGCATCCAGACCGATCGCATCCTCCTCTCGTCCCGCGATCATGCGAATCAGCGGAAGATCATGGCTGGCATCTACCGCGGGATCCCCGCGTACGCCGCGGTCCTCGATCTGAAGCCAGCACCGCTGCCGCGCTTCCCTGACGTCCCCACGGACGATCCGTCAGCGCTGCTGATGGCGATGGGGCTGCACGACGAAGCCGTGGCCGCGATCGAGAAGCGCTGGGGCCTGCGGCCCGAGAGCGAAGCTCTGACCCGCTCGTATGCGCTAAACCTTGGCGGCGCGTCGCGCCAGTCGATCTACGCCATCGAGGTGATGATGAGATCCGTACCGGACGACTTCCACCCGGACCTTCTTCCGGAGCTCGTGCGCCGGCTGCTCTACCCGCGCTACTTCTACGGGTACATCGCCGAGGACGCGAAGCGGTTCGAGGCAGACCCGACGTTGCTGCTTTCGATCATGCGCGAGGAGTCGCGTTTCAACCCGCGGGCGAAGTCGCAGGCCGCCGCGCGCGGACTGCTGCAGTTCATCATCACCACCGCGCGCGACATCGGACGCGACGTCGGCCTGGTCGACGTCGATCCGGAGGACCTCTACGATCCGCGCCTGATCATCCGCCTCGGCGCAAAGTACGTCAGCGAGCTCGCCTCGGAATTCGACGGCAACCGCTACCGCGTCGCAGCCGCGTACAACGCGGGCCCGAAGCAGGTCGCGCTCTGGAACCGCATGCAGTCCGCGCCGGGCAACGACTACTTCCTGACCGCCGTGAACTTCGACGAGACGAAGCACTATGTGCGGAAGGTGATGAACTCGTACGAACGGTATGGGGAGATCTACGGAGGCGCGCCACCCGCGGGCGGATTGAGAGCGGCGCCTTGATGCGCTAGCCGTTGCCTCACTCCAAAACGCGCGAATACATCTCCCGATACAGCGGCACGATCTTCTGTTCGTCGAACCGCTCGACCGCGAGCTCGCGTGCACGCTTTCCCATCCGCCTGCGCAGGTCGTCGTCGCTCAGGATCTCGATGCCGCGCTGGGCCATCCCCCCGACGTCGCCAACAGGGAGGAGATAGCCGGTGACGCCGTCGTCCACCACCTCGGGCAAGCCGCCGGCTCGCGTGGCGATCACGGGAACCTCGGAGGTCATCGCCTCGAGCGCGGCCATGCCGAACGACTCCGCGGTCGATGGCAGGAGGAACAGGTCGCATGCCCCGAGGGCCTCTTCGAGATTGGGGACGTTGCCGAGGAAGACGATGCGCTCGCGGAGATCGTGCTCGCGCGCGAAGGCCTCGGCGCGAGAGCGCTCGGGCCCGTCCCCGATCATCAGCAGCTTCGACGGAACCTTCTCCTGGATGCGGCGGAACGTCTCCACGACGTCCATGACCCGTTTCACGGGTCGGAAGTTCGAGACGTGGCAGACCAGCTTCTCGCCCGGCGCCGCGAACATGTTCAGCGCCGTCCGGCGGAACCGCGCGGGATCGACGAAGTTCGGGATGACCTCGATGGCCTTGGCAGTGTGAAAATTCGTCGCCGTTTCTTCCTTCAGCCACTGCGACACCGCGGTCACGCCGTCGGATACCTCGATCCCGAACTTCGTGATCGGCAGATAGCTCTCGTCGCGGCCGACGAGGGTGATGTCCGTGCCGTGGAGCGTCGTGATGACTTTCAGGTTCGACTGGAGGATCTGCTTCGCGAGATGCGCGCTGATCGCGTGCGGAATCGCGTAGTGGACGTGCAGGATGTCGAGCTTCTCGTACGCCGCGACCTCGGCCATTTTCGTCGCCAGCGCGAGCGTGTACGGCGGATAGGGATCGAACAGCGGATACGGAGTGACGTTCACCTCGTGAAAGTGAATGCGCTCGTGCAGCACGTTCAGACGCGAGGGCATGGCGTAGCTGATGAAATGGACGTCGTCGCCGTGCTTCGCCAGGGCGAGGCCCAGCTCCGTCGCCACGACTCCCGAGCCGCCGAAGGTGGGGTAGCAGGTGATGCCGATCTTCATGATTGGTTGGCGGTTGGCAATTGGCGGTTGGCGGGAGAACGGAGGCTCGAGACCCCCGCCAACCGCCAACCGACAACCGCCAACCAGATCACACTTCCCTCCCCGAATATGCCGCCACGAGATCGTCGATCTTGGGAGGCTGCTTGGTCACGAACGCCTCGCCGTACGTCGCTCCGATCAGCGCGCCGAAGTGTTTGCCGCGGGCGTCGATCATGTCCAGGAACTTCGGATCGGAGATGAACGTCTGCGGCTCTTTCGACTTCGGGTCGTGGAACTGCGATCTGTACGCGGCGACGCTGCGCATCTTCGTCCTCCAATGCTTCGTCACGTCCACGACGAACGACGGCGTGAACATGTAGTTCTGCAGGTAATACAACACGGTCTGCGGGCGATGCGCTCGCAGGCCGCCTGCCTTCAGCGGAGTCGAAGCGGTCTCGAGCGCACGCAGGCCAGCGTAAAACGACGCCTCGGTGACGATGCGCCCTGCGCGCGTGTGGTCGGGATGGCGGTCGTCGGGATAGGGCGCGACGACGAGCTGCGGCGTCGCCCGGCGGAGAATCTCGATGATCTGCAGCTCCTCCTCGCGGCCGGTCTGCAGATTGCCGTCCTGGAAGTCGAGCTGCTGACGGAAGGTCGCGCCGAGGATCTTCGCTGCATTTGCGGCTTCGCGCTTGCGCGTCTGCGGCGTCCCGCGCGTCCCCATCTCGCCGCGCGTGAGGTCGACGATCCCGACGCGCAATCCGTCCTTCACGCATTTCGCAACGGTTCCGCCGCAAGAGAGCTCGACGTCGTCGGGATGGGCGCCGAAGAAGATGATGTCTACCGATTCGTTGTTCATAAAGCGTTGCCGGTTGCCCGTGACCCGTTGCCCGTGCAGTGTCGCCTGGGAGAAAACGTCCCGGGCAACGGGTCACGGGCAACGCCTTTCATAGTGCGACGATCCTGAAATACGCGCTGTCCGGCTCCACCTCTTCGGCCACCCGGTCGACGAGGTGCTGTCCGTATTGGCACCAGTACGCGAACCAACTCACCACGCGGTCCTGCACGTGGCGATCGGGGTAAAGCGTCGCGACGAGCTCGCGGGTCGCGGCGTGGCGCTCGCGGTCCTTGCGGACGAGACCTTTGATCGCGCGCTCCGACAATTTTTGAAAGTGATATTCGAGATGGCCGATCGAGCGCTGGATGGAGCCGGCCAGTGAGTGATCGGCGGGGAGGGCGATCTCGTTGATGTCTTCGATCCGGTGGAGGAGGTCCCGCTTCGCCGCCTCGGCAATCGCGCGAATGCGCGTGACCGCCTCCGGCTCTTTGTCCGCGAGGATCGCGTCCGGGGACTGGAAGACTTCCGCCGGATCGATCCCGTAGCGCTCGAATGCGCGCTCGATGCGCTTCGGCGCGACGAGCACGTGTCCCCGCAGCGCGACGCGGGGCATGGGGATGCCGAGGAGATCGTGGAGTGGAGAGATCTGTGCGTAGTACGCCACTTCGGCGGGACCGCCGAGAAAGATGTCCGGCTGGAAGACGGAGTCCTGGAGCAACGGGCGGGTCAGCGCGGAGGTGGACGTTTTCTCGGGTTGGCGGTTGGCGGTTGGCGGCCCGCCCTGAGCGGAGTCGAAGGGCCTGCCCTGAGCGGAGTCGAAGGGTTGGCGGTTTTCGTGCTCGTCGAGCTCGAAGAGGAGGGTGTACGCATCGTCTTCCGCAGGGGTGACCTGTTCTTTGTAGCCGGCCGCGTCGAGCTGCCGCGCGCGGTCGTGCAGAATCTTCTGCACTTCGTCCCTGCGCTTTTGGATCTCCCGGAACAGCGGTTCTCCGGCGCGGCGGAGCTCGGGGAGGAGCGCGTCGACGAGGATGATGTCGCTGCCGAATGCGGTGGCGATCAGCTCGGCGAACGAGTCGCGGAAGGTGATGCCTTCGCGGAGCCACGCCGGTCGAGGGATGTCATAGAGCGCGAGGAGCTGTGCGATCAGCGCCTCGGGGACCGGGAGCGAGCCGACGACGCGACGCGAGTCCTTCGTCCGGACCGCGCGCATACAGAGGAGGTCGAGCTGGCGATTGACGTCCTTCTCTTTCGCCAGCGTCGCCACCGGCACGTTCAACGTCGCGACTTCGCCGAAGTCGTGGTCCTCGGTTGCGAGCCAGAAGAACGCCGTGACGGGAAGGCCCTGCTTCTCCATGTCGCGCTTGAAGCGCACGAGGGAGGCGAGCTTCGCCAGCGTGTAGAGCGGGCCCCCGGCGAAGCCCACCTGCTGGCCGGCGATGATGGTGAGGGTCTCGCCCGAGGACCATTTCTCGAGCTGTTCGCCGGCGAAGATCCCCCAGTGTTTGTTGGATTCCTTCAGGGCGTCGGCAATGCCGGCTCGTTGTGGTGCCGGCGCCCCGCCGGCCGTTCCGCCGGCGCCCCGCCGGCTGGGCGCGCCACGACGGAGGAAGCGTTCGTCGCCGTTCATCCAGTCGAGGACGAAGCGGTTCATCCCCGGGTACTGCGCGAGGGGAAGCCTCATCCCTTGCTCCCCACGAGGATCAGGCGCGGGGATGTTTGTCGGAACTTCGAGCCATCGAAATCCCCGAAGGCGGAGCGGATCAACAGATTGCATGACGCGAACATCGCCGAAATTTCGTCGAGATCGTATCCCCGCACGCGCTCCAGGTAGCGTTTTTCACCAATCGTTATCCGTTTGTTGAACGAGCGGTCGGATGCGTCGAACCAGCGCTCGATCTGCACGGGCCCCTTCGGCGTGTTGCGCGTCTCGCGCTGGACGAGCTTCTCGAGCTCGCGGTGGACGTTCAGATAGTCGAACAGGAACCGCGCACCCGGTTTCAGCACGCGCGCCATCTCGTGGACGACGAGCGCATTTTCGGCCTCCGTGGCGAAGTAGCCGAAGCTCGTGAAGAAATTGACGAGGCCTGCAAACACACCGTCGCCGAACGGCAGGCGACGCATGTCCGCGCGGGCGACGGCCATCGGTCCGTACTCGGTGAGGCCGGTCCGGAGCAGGATGTACGAGAGGTCGCAGCCGACCGTGTGATAGCCAAGCGACTGCAGTTCCTGAATGTGCCGGCCCATGCCGCAGGCGAGATCGAGAATCGGCCCGCGCCGCGCGCCGCATTGCTCGTCGAAGAATGCGACCTGCTGCCGCGCCTCGTGCTCGTCGCGATGCGAGTACAGCTCGAGGTACTCCTCGCCGAACCACTCCTGATACCAGGCCATGTGCGGCGCGGAGTCTAACGCGTCCGCTTGCGAACCACGTCTGCCGCCCCGCCAGGGCGGAAATCCACAAACGAACGCCGTCCGGTGGCGGCGCTTCGCGCTCGCCACCGGCTACCCTCTGCCGCGCCTCCGGCGCATGGACGCGCGTAGGCCGCGACCCTGTCGCCACAGATATTGCCCGCGTTCGGAGCCCGCGTAGCGGGGCTGCCGAGAACAGGCCCGGCTTCAGGCCGGGGCACCTACACCGCGTCCCGGCGCGCGGCGAGCTTCCGCTCGTTCTCGCGTGCCCGCTCGAGGGCTGTCTCGAGCGACGCCACGAGCGCCCGTGCGTTTGCCAGCAACTCCTCGAGCTCGGCGCGCTCCGGGTCCACGTCGCGGACGACCGGCGCGGCGAACGGATCCTCGAACTCGACGTGCGATTCGGGCTCCGCCTCGGCCGTCGCCGCGCCGAACGGATCTTCCTCTTCCACTTGGACGGCCGTCTCGTCGATGGCCTGCACCCCGAGGTCGCCCCCGTCGAACGGTGAGGCCTCGGACTTCATCGTCAGCTTCGGCGTCCCGGCCGAATGTTGCGCGACACCCGCCTTCTGCGACATGTCCGGCGCCGCCAGCGGCGGCTCGTCATGGAGCGTCGCATCGACGTGGTTCTTCAGGTTGTCGAGGATGCGCGCAACCGCTGCCCGCAGCGTCGCCGTCACGCCCGCCCCGGTGATCGCTGCCGCCTCGACGACGGGCGCGTCGCCGACGTGCAGATACGCCTTCATCTCATCCACCGAGCTGATGGCCGGCAGATCGCGCTTGTTCAACTGAAACACCAGCGCGACCTTCTCCGGATCGATGCGGTTGATGCGCAGGTTGGTCTTCAGGTTCGCGAGGCTGTCGAGGTTCGAGTCCCTCATCGACTCCTGCGAGTCGGCGACGAACACCACCCCATCCGCGCCGCGCAGCACGAGCTTGCGCGTCGCGTCATAGAACACCTGTCCCGGCACGGTGTAGAGCTGCACGCGCACCTTCTGTCCGGCGATCGTGCCCAGCTCCATCGGCATGAAGTCGAAGAACAGCGTCCGGTCCGTCTCCGTCGACATCGAGATCATCTTCCCTTTGTTCTCGAGCTTCGGATTGCCGTAGATCTTCTCCAGGTTGGTGGTCTTCCCGCACAACCCGGGCCCGTAGTACACGAGCTTCACGGTGACTTCGTTGATGGCCTTGTTGATGAGAACCATGGATGGGGAAATGGTAACCGAGTTCGAGAGTTGCGCGCGGCGAGCGGCGCGTTAGTCCGCAGTTACCGTCACCATCGGCGGCCAGGGCGGTTGTACCAGGCGCGAGACGGCCTGCAGTGCAGGGAGGCTCGTTGCCGCTCCGGGGCGATGGGCAGCGATACGGAGGGCGACAGCCGGGACGTTCGACGCTGTCCAGAGCCCGGTGCTATCGGCGCCGGTGAAACCGTCGCTCAAGAATGCGATGTCGACGCCCGCCAGCGGGATACCGTCGATCCATACGGCGATCGCGGCGAATGGGATCGGCTTCCCGGCCGGATCCTGCACTTTTACGTGCAGGGTCGAGCCCTTTCTCGCAAGGACGACCGTGTCCTGACCGGCCACGCGGCGTTGTGCATGCGCGAACCCCGCATCCTTGATCACGAGCAGGCAGTCGGAGTACCCGTCAGGAATCGTGAGCACACCGTTGTCGTCCGCGGTGGCGCCGGACCGCTGGCCGTCGGGCCGGATCATCAGCACGCGCGCGCCAGCCGCGGGAGATCCGTTCGGCAATCGCAGTTGCACGCGAGTGCCTTGCAGTGCCTGCAGGCGGACTTCGAGGCGGTGCCACTCGTCGCGTTCGTCCGCAGTGAGGCGCAAGGGCTTCGCCGCGTGATAACCGCTGGCGTTGACGTAGACATCGACGCCACCCGGCCGGAAGCCCGGCAGGGTCACTTCGCCCTTCTCATCGCTGAACACCGTCTGCACGAGCGCTCGCGACCCCACTTCCTCATCCGTCCACGCGTTCCGGATCGAGACGCTTGCTTTCCGAATCGGCTCGCCCGTGCCGTCGTCGATGATGCGAAGGGCGAGCGTCGGCTTTGGAACACGGAAGTCGATGGTTACGGCTTCGCCGTACGCGTCGATCATGTCACGATGCGGCGCCACACCCTCGATGCGGACTTCGGCGGAGTGTTTTCCCTCCTCCCAGAGCGTTGCCGTGTAGCGCCCCTCGGCGTCCGTGTCGGCGCGGATCGCCGTGTCACGCCTGAACGTGATGCTCGCGCGGGCTGGCGTGCCCCCCAGCGTGACGCTCCCGTCCACTCGGATCGGGTCGAGCTCGAACCGGACCTCTGCGTTCGAGAACGTCGTCAGATCCGCCGTTTCGGTGCGCGTCACTCCCTCGGCTTCGAGGACGCAACGCACGAGCCGCGCGTCGAGGTGGAGAAAGACGTGCTGGCGATCCACGAGCGTCGCTTCGCCGAGCCGCTCCTCCGTCGCGTCGTCGATGATCACAACCCGGATCGGACGCGCCGACTCCAGCACTTCGGCATCCCCACCGACCGTGACAGCGAGACTGGGCTTCTGATGCAACGTGAGCGGCACATAGGTGACTCCCGTTCGGGCAAGTCTCACCTGGAATGGCGGCATGCCGAGAGTGGGCGAGTCCACGCCCAGGACGGCGCTGGGTTCGGTGAGGTCATACCAGACGCCGACGCGCTCCTGGTGAACGAAAACGGTGGGGGCGAAGCGCCCATCGAGAGACAGCGAGAACGACGCGGGCTCACCGGGAGTTTCGGCGCGCGCTGCGAGGATGCGTCGCGTAGCCACGAACGCGAGTGTTCGATCCATGCCGGCAGGAAGCCGCTCTTGCGACGACACGGCGACCACTCGGCCACGCGGGTCCGTTGCGATTGCAACGACCTGCCCGGCCGGCATCAGCACCGGCTCGTTTGGTCGCACCGTTCGGCGGAACGCATTCGTCGATGCATCGAGCGCGAATACGCGTACCGTGAACGCCTCGTCGAGCGCGGGAGCGTCCACCCGGACGCTTCCGGCGGGGACGATCGTCGATTGATGGCGCAATGATGTGCCGGCGGCCGTGAGCTCCCACGCTTCTCTGCTGATGAAGTCATCGCTTTCCAGCCACGCGGTATAGCGACCGGCCGCGAGCGTGAACGGAGCGCACGGACGCACGTGCAGTTCCGCGCGATCGTCGATCAGCACGACGCGGCATCCCGCAGGCATGATGCGGCCCTTCGTTGGATGTTCGGGAGTGATCTCGATCTGCGCAGGTTGGAGGCCCGCGGTGCGCGCCACCAGTGTCATTGCCATGGCGAAGAGGAGAAGAAAAAAGCGGGGTGATTGGAATCGCAGCATCAGATGGGATCGATCTCCGGGTCACAGCACTGGTCATACGCCCCGTATTGGCAGGAGACCACCAGCGAGTCACCGTCATTCATGACAGCTTCCTGCCAGCAATACTCCGTTTCGCCGACGCCGCCCTGTGTGCAAACACCGCCTCCCGTACCGCCGGAGACAGGCTGTTCGTAATCACAGTCGTATCCGCAACGGAGATTGTGATCGCATGGAGGCTTCGATACTCCGGCGTAGCTGAGCAAGCCCTGCGACCTGCTGATTCCGGCATCGTCCTCGAGCCAGGTCAGGTAACGCCCTAGCGTAGGCGGCACGTACCACGTGCCGCACGGAAACGAGAACCGACGCTCATGCGCCGCCTCTGGAGCGAGAATGACTCGACAACTCTCGAGATCGTCCTTGTAGAGAACGGGCGCGCTTGGAATGTCCATGAGCCCCTGCTTTCCACCGATATCGGCCGCGCGATGATCGACCGTGAATCGCTCGCCCGCGAACAACGCGGGAGACAGCAGGAGCACGATCAGCCGGAGCATGGAAATTCGATCGTAGCATTTATATCGATCCATTCAGACGCCGATCAGGAACAAAGGCGGGAATTGCTGACGATCGCCCACGGCTTCGGACCGTAACGGCCCCGTTCGCCCGGCCTCCTCGACTCGCCACTACAATTGCCGGTACATGTTCTCCGTCGGCTCCCGCGTTGGCCCGTACGAGGTCCTGTCTCTCCTTGGCGAGGGCGGAATGGGACAGGTCTATCGCGGGAAGGATCCGCGCCTCGGACGCGAGATCGCGATCAAGGTCCTCACGCGGGATTCGTCGCGGGATGCCGAGGCTTCCGCCCGATTGGAGCGGGAGGCACGCGCGATCGCGGCCCTGTCCCATCCGAACATCCTCGCCGTCCACGACGTCGGCCGTGAGGACGGCGACTTCTACGTCGTCACCGAGCTGCTCGAAGGTTGCACGCTGCGCGAGCAGATGGAGGGTGCGCCTCTGACGTGGCGCCGCACCGTGGAGATCGGTGCTGAGGTGGCCGAGGGGCTCGCCGCGGCGCACGCGAAGTCCATCGTCCATCGCGATCTCAAGCCCGAGAACGTCTTCCTCACCGCCGACGGCCGCGTGAAGATCCTCGACTTCGGACTGGCCCAGACCGACCCGCTCCTGATGTCGCGCGACGAGTCGAGCATCCCGACGACGAAGTGGTTCCAGACCGATCCGGGCACCGTCATCGGCACGCTCGGCTACATGTCGCCCGAGCAGCTCCGCGGCGAAGCCGTCGATCCCAGCGCGGACATCTTCTCCCTCGGCTGCATCCTGTACGAGATGGTGACGGCAAAGAAGCCGTTCCATCGCGAGTCCGGCGCGGCCACGATCGCCGCCATTCTGAAAGACGAGATCCCTCGCGACGTCCTCAGCGCGACCGTGCCGGCCGAGCTCCAGCGCATCATCGAGGGCTGCGTCGAGAAGACCCCTTCGATGCGCTTTCAGTCCGCGCGCGACCTTGCCCTCACGCTGCGCGCGATCGGCTCCAGCGCGGCGATGGAGAAGGTCGACCTGATCCGAAAGATCACCAAGCGGCGTACGAGGGCCATCGACTCCCTGGCCGTGCTGCCTCTCGTCAACGCCACGAACGATCCGCATGCCGAGTACCTCACCGACGGCATCACCGAGGGGATCATCAACCGGCTGTCGCAACTGCCGAAGCTGAAGGTCATGGCGCGCAGCACGGTCTTCCGCTACAGAAATCGGGATGCCGACGCGCTCGCGATCGGCCGCGAGCTGCGCGTGCGCGCGGTGCTCACCGGGGTCGTGAAGGAAGTGGGTGACCGCCTGCAGATCGCCGTCGAGTTGGTCGACTCCACCGACGGCTCCCAGCTCTGGGGCGACACCTACACGCGCAATCTCGCGGACATCATGAAGCTGCCTGACGAGATGTCGCGTGAGATCGCCGAGAAACTGCGCGTGCGCCTCACCGGCGCGGAGAAGAAGAAGCTGCGCCGCCGCAGCACGGAGAACACGGAGGCGTATCAGCTCTATCTCAAGGGCCGCTATCAGTGGAACAAGCGGACCGAGGAGGGGATCCGGCGGGGGATGGCGTTCTTTCGCTCGGCCATCGAGAGCGACCCATCGTTCGCGAGCGCCTACGCGGGGCTGGCGGACTGCTTCATCACCCTGACCACGAACATCCCCCTGCCGCCGCACGAGACCATGCCCAAAGCCAAGGCCGCGGCGATGAAGGCCATCGAGATCGACGACACCCTCGCGGACGCCTGGGCGTCACTGGCGGCCGTGCGCTGGTGGTTCGAGTGGGACTGGGAGGGAGCCGAGGAGGCGTACCGCCGGGCCATCGACCTCAATCCGAACGCCACCAACGCGCGCGACGGCTACGCCATGCTCCTCTCCGCGCGGGGCCGCTTCGACGAGGCCATCGAGCAGATCACGAGAGCAGCGGACCTCGACCCGCTGTCGCTCATCATCGCCGTGCACGCCGGCTGGCCGTTCTACTTCGCGCGCGACTACGAGTCCGCGATCCGGAGATTCCGCAAGGCGCTCGAGCTCGACGAGCACTTCATCCCCGCCCACGGCTGGCTGGGCATGGCCCTGGCGCAACAGCACCGCTACGCCGAGGCCATCGACGCCTTCCACCGAGCACTGGAAGTCGAGCGCCTGTCCATCCTCACGGCCATGCTGGCCCACACGCACGCCGTCTCCGGCAACCCCACCGAGGCCCGATCCCTCCTCGCGCAGCTCGAGCTCGATGGCCAGGGCCGCTACATCTCGCCGTACGACATCGCCGTGATCCACGCGGGGCTGGGGAACACTCCATCCGCTCTCCGCTTCCTGCGTGCGGCGGTGGAGGACCGGTCGGCATGGATGGTGTTCGTGGAGGTGGATCCGCGGTTGGACGGGCTGCGGGGGGAGGGGGGATTTGGGGAGATCCTGGGAGCATTGCGCTAAACACGCGCAATGCTCTTCACTCCGTACAGTGAGTTGCGGCGTCGTACCCTAAAGCTGCGTGGAGTTCCGAATGGATATAGAGAAGCTCGTTAACGGGTTACGCGCGATTCTGGTCCTAATCTTTGGCGACCCAACGCCACCATTGCTGGGACAGATTATTGGCGTAGTCCTGGCCGCAGCTGTCCTTATATACGGCACGTACGGCCTCCTTCTCGGAGTAACCAAAATCCGACAACTTTGGCGCTCAGATGTGCTGCCCATTTTCTACGACCCCGCATCGCGGCGGCGTGCAGCTCGGCGGAGACGTTTTGCAGACCACGTCGAATCGGAGATTAGGCGCCTAAACAACCAGGAGGAATGGCGCGACCACCGGTACGCTGAATTGGAAGCTGAAGTCGAAGCGGAGGGCCGACGTCGCACGACTCTGACGTGGCGGCCGAAATCCCAACTGCGTCGCGAGCGCTCTCTATCGCGAGCGCTTACTCAGAGTGACGAACGCCTTGTCCTCCTAGAGGGCGAACCCGGAGCTGGGAAGAGTGTTGCCCTCCGCCATGTCGCGAAGCGACTCGCAAGCAGCGCGATGCGAGCACGCACTACACAGTCAATCGTGCCACTTTACATCAATCTTAAAACGCTTGACAGACACCCCGCTCGCCGCATCGACGCTAGCCTGATTGAGGAGTACGTCCTCAGAGTACTCAACCGAACAAACAGCCGCGACGTCGAAGAGTTCCTCGTCGAGGAATTTGCCGCGGGCCTTCGTGATGGGACATGGTTGTTCCTGTTCGATTCATTCGACGAGATTCCGGACATTCTAAGCACGACGGGTGCCGCCGATGAGGCGGTCCGTGCCTACGCAGAGGCGATCGCCGACTTTCTGGGTGGCATGAATCACTGTCGCGGAGTAGTAGCGTCGCGCCATTTTCGGGGACCAGGAGGAATGGCTTGGCCACGGTTTAGGATCCTGCGGCTGAGTGATAGTTATCGACGTAATCTTATCAAGCGGGCGGATCTGCCGCTCGCACTGGAGCGCCTTCTCGTTGGAAGGTTGGAACTAGCCCCACAGGAGATTGTCGTAATGGCGGCGAATCCGCTGTTTCTGGGTCTCTTGTGTGAGTATGTACGCACAACAGCGCTATTCCCTGACAACACGCACATGGTCTTCGAAACCTACATTTCGTCTCGGTTGAGGCGCGATGCGGACAAGGTGCAGAGAAGATTTGGCGTTGATGTTGTTGACGTCCGACACGCAGCGGAGATGATCGCGTTCGCGATGGCGTCGGTTCCGCGTCTGGGGCTCAGCGTGAAGCGCCAAGAGCTTATACGGATAATGGTTGAGGTTCCCAAGGTCGTAGAAGCGCTTGATGCACTCGAGTTCATAAAGCTCGGCCGGGCCGATGAGATGCAAGGTGATGCGGCGTTCACATTCGCACATCGACGCTTTCAGGAGTACTTCGCCACTTGTGTGGTTCTTCGTGAACCTACCAGAGTGACAGTGGAGCAACTCCTTACCGATGGACGCTGGCGTGAAACCGCCGTAACATTACTCCAATTACAGGCTAAGGACGACCTTGCACCGCTGCTGGCCGCCGCGGAGGCACGCCTGCATGAGACAGCGGCTGATGTCGCCGGCACATTAGAACCTACAGCGATGCTTGCGCGACAAGAGCGCAGTTCGCCCGGGCCGGTTGAATGGCCGACCGGTATCCTTCATCTGCTTTCACTTCTCCAGTCTGGAATGAGCGGGCGACTTGGCGACTTGAGCGTCGCTGTTCGTGATGCGGCGGCGCGCATACTGCTCAAAGTGTGGTTTACTGGCACCTTGGCTGATCGTAAGTGGGCGCTGGAGGTCGCGGGAATAGTTGAAACTGATGTAATGGCTCGCTTCGTTGGGGACTCGTTCTCAAGCCGCAGCCGGTGGCTAGCGGAGACCGCGCTGCGGCAGGTTCGGCGGTTGGAGCGATTGTCGCCGGAACTCGATGCTGCCGTCCGGGAGCACCTCGTGTTTCTCTATGGTTCGGGAAGACTTCAGCGAGAGCAAGAGTCTACAAGAGCACTTTTATCGACGGTGCCAGAGTCTCATAAGTTCCTCAAACTCTTGCATCTGTTGAAATCGCTACCGATTGCGGATCTCGCGTGTCACGCGATGGCGCTGCTGATTGCGTCAGTCGCGGTCGGTACGCAACAACCTGAGGCGATTGCGGTAGCAGCGACGCTGACGCCGCTGTCACTCTTCGCTCCTAAGGCGGTGGCCGGACGCATGGACAACATGACCGCCGGAGGAATCGCGTCGTTTCTGGCGCGCGCTTTCGTGACCTTCATGCTTTCGTTGGCGCTGCTGCTCGCCGACGTGAGCGGAGCTTTGGTTGTCACGATGCCTCTTTTGCTTGCATGGTCGATTGTTGCGCTAGTAGCGGTGACCAAAGGTCGAACGCTCAATGTTTTGTTGTGGCCACTGCTCGTGTTCTGGCCCTTGGCGATTCTATGGGGAGGGCGCCGAGTGTTGGTGACCGTTGCTGCAGTACTGAGCACTGTAGTCGCTCTAGTTATTATGGTCAGCGCTGGTGTGTTGTTTCTGTTGATACGTGTACCAGAAGAGGTGCTTGGGCCAGCTGGTGCTGTAGTGGGCGGCGTATTCGTGGTCGGCTTTTTGGTCCTCGCCATAAGGAATGCAGGACGGAGCCTACGCGACCTCGCGTCGTATATCGACGCACTGCGATCGGTTAGGGGGCAGGGTGCATGTGTGAGCGCTGACGAACTGGTGGCTCGGTTGGGAGGGTTTTCGAGACCGGATACACGCGTTCGGTTTGTACGCTCACTACGACAGCGTGACCTAATTTGCAACACGAAAAGAGACGAGCGACTAATTCGAGAGGTCGCGTTGAGGCTGGAGTCCGGCATCTATGACGGCGTGGCGGCGACGTTGGACGATATCGCGCTTCTCGATGAGCTTCAGATGCTTGCAGAGAGGCTGGCGGCGACGAGGACTGTACCGTCGGGCGGATAGATGTGATCAGGCCCTTCGCGACGTATCACGATCCGACCTGAGCGATTTTGTGGTGGTCAGAATCGCCCGCGCCTACACTGGTCCTACCCCACGATCCCCCTCCTGGGGTGCCTTTCCGTGATCCTCATCTTCAACGCCGCGTCGGCGACGTGCGTGTAGATCTCGGTGGTCGAGATGCTGCGGTGGCCCAATAGCCGTTGCACGTAGCGGATGTCCACGCCTTCCTCCAGGAGGTAGGTGGCGACGGAGTGGCGGAACATGTGGGGGGTTATGCGGTCGCGGACGGCGCTGCGCTCGCCGTGGAGGCGGATGAGGCGGCGGATCATCTGGGGGCTGGCGGCGGCGCCGCGGGAGTTGACGAGGAAGGTTGCGGCGGTCGAGACGGCGCGGTCGCGGGCGGTGCGGTAGTCGTGGAGGACGGATTTGAGCTCGTCGGGGACGAAGACGCGACGCTGGCGGTTGCCTTTGCCGATGATGGTGATGGTCCCGTCCTCGAGATCGACGGCCGCGTCGAGGAGGCCGGCCAGTTCGCTGACGCGCATGCCCGTGGCGAAGAGGAGCTCGGTGGCGACGTACGCGGTGAGGTCGGAGAAGGCGGGTGGGGGCGTGTGGAGGAGCAGTCGGCGAAGGTCGGCTCTGGCGATGACGCGCGGGAGGCGTTTCGGCATGCGGATGCGGATGCGGGCGCCGCGGAACGGGTCTTCGACGCCCTCGTGCTCTTCCTCGAGCCAGCGGAAGAGGGAGCGGAGGGTCGCGAGGTGGCGCTTGACGCTGGCTTCCTTGAGCGACCGCACGTCGAAGAGGTGGCGGACGTAGTTGTGGATCACGGTCTTGTCGCACGTGGCGACGGCGGTGCGTTTGCCGAGGAACTGGGTGAAGCGGGAGAGGTCGAGCTCGTAGGCGCGGATGGTGTGGGGCGAGAGCTTTCGGATGGACTGGCAGTGGCGGATGAATTCTGACGCCGCGTCTCGGAACAGCACGTCGAGGGGTCCCTCCGATTTTCTCGAAAGGGCGGACGTTACTCGACGCGATGCCCGGGGAGCGACCGGATTTCCGGAGGGGTGGAGGAGACGCCCGGCAGGATGCCGGCGGGCCCGCGACGCGGGCTTCGTTGCGCCGGACGCGCGGCAGAGGGTAGCCGGTGGCGAGCGCGGAGCGCCGCCACCGGAACGGCGTGTGTGCGGTCTCCGCCCCGGCAGGGGCGACAG
>CAZLGP010000054.1:0-11796 GCA_964558905.1 uncultured Thermoanaerobaculia bacterium
ACGTCCCCGCATGTTCGGGCGGCCGGCGCCTGTTGCGCGTGAAGTCTCAAAGTCTCAAAGACCCACCCGACCGACGGAGAGGGTGGGGGCCTTCTTTGAGACTTTGAGACTTTGAGACTGTGAGACTGTGAGACTGTGAGACCCGAAACCCCGGAGACTCGGAGGCTCGACGACTTGACCGCTCGACGGCTCGACGACTCGACGACTAAAGGCTCCGCGTCAACGAGGCGGGCCCGCGTCGAGACGTGCGGGCAGCGGCCGTTGCGCTCGGCCCACCGAGGAGTGCAGCGCCCACGCCGCGACGGCGATGACGAACGCGGGCGCGACGAGCGCACGCGCCGTGTACCACGACATCTCCGCCGGCAGGACGTTGCCGACGAGGAGGAAGAACGTGCAGCAGTACGCCGAGGACGCGAGCAGGCCGAAGCGCGCCACGACGTACGCGGCGAGCGCCGCGCCGCTCACGAAGACAGGCAGCATCCGCACGTCCGACGACCCGAACTGAAAGACGACGAAGAGCAGAACGAACACGCCGAACGCGGCGAAGGCGCGTCGCTTCAGCACGATCGTCAGCATCATCAGCGCAATCATGAGCGTCAGTCCCCGCACGATTCCGTCGTGCAGGTGCCCCGCAATTCCCGCAAGCGGCGCGATCCCGTTCTCCACCATCCGCGTCGAGCCGACGATCGGCGCGATGCCGAGGACGAAGGGAAGGAGCGCGATGACGACGTGGCCGAGACCGCCGGCAATGCCGATCAGGACGTCCCGGCCGACCATCGGATCCTGCCAGTTCCCGGAGAGCAGGCGCGCCCATCCGATCAGACGATCGGGCCAGCGCCGCCGCACGAACGGCTCCAGCGCGAGGTAGATCAGGAACGTTCCGCTGCTCCACAACAGGCCCGTCGCCGTCGCCGTCAACACGATCCGCGTCTCGTGCGCGGCGGACAACGCGTGGCCGGCCATGCCGATCATGGCGACCATCTGCAGGACGAACAGCACGGCTGCCACGCTCATCGCTCCCTGCCGGTCGCCGCGGCGCATTCGCAGGTTCCGCCAGGCCAGCATCGCACCGACCATCGCGAACCCGAGGAGCACAACCGCAGTCGCCAGCGCGTATGCGCTCCCGCTCCTGCCGGCGAATGGCAGCCCGCTCGTGGCGTCGGGCGCCTCGTCCCACGGAGCGACGATCCGGAAGAAGACCGGGATCCCTCGCCACGCAGCCGCCTCGACCCTGATCGGCGTCCCGTCGTCCGGATGTCGCCCATTCCACGCATGGCGCGCATCCGCGTACGCCGGTGGCAACACGCGGGCTTCGGCCGGCTCGAAGCGTGCGACTTCGAGTCCCGCCGCGGCGAGCAGCGCCTTCCAGTCCGGCGGCCGCGCGCTCCACGACTCCTCCGGCACCGCGGTCAGCGAGACCAGTCGTCCGCGCGGATCGACCGCGATCGTCGACGCACCCGGCGTCGCCTGCGGCGGCTCCGTCATCGTCGGCGCGAGGGCGGGACCGTCGCGCATCACCGGTTTCGCTTCCCGCCGCACCCAGAACCAGATCGGCGCCACGCCTCCCCTGAGCCTCTCCCAGCGCGACGGCGAGTCGTCCTGGCCGGCGATCCACGCGATCCGCCGGAAGTCTCTTCTCCATCCGCTCGACCCGAATTCCTGCGACGGCAGGCCCACGCGCTCCCGGATCTCGCCGGCGCGCTCGGCCAGAACCTCCGGCGGCTTCGGGTGCAGCATCCCGAAGACGTCCTTCTCGCGGAAGGCGTAGAACGCGAAGCCGATCTCGATCGCGATGAGGGCCATCAGCGACCAGGCAACGGACGGCTTCAGAATGCCCACCGAGCGCGCGGCCGCGACGAGACGCGGCGACGGCGTCTGTCCCGCCGCCATCGCCGTCTCGAGCGGATCGCCGGGGAGCGCTTCGATGACCTCGCGCGCGGAGCGCGGCCTCGCGGCGGGATCGTTCTCGAGGCAGCGCAGGATGATCGCCTCGACCGCGGGATCGACGTCGCGCACCACGAGCGACGGCTTCGCGATCTCGTCCGTCCGGCGGCCCATGCGCTCGCTGAACGACCGCGCGCCGTGGACGCGCCGTCCGGTCACGAGCTCGTACATCACCAGGCCGAGCGCGTAGAGATCGCTCTGCACGGTCGCGGGCTCGCCCAGCAGTTGCTCCGGCGCCACGTAGGCCGGCGTGCCGGCGAGCACGCCCGGCTGAGACTCCGCCGCGCTGAGCGCGAGTCCGAAGTCCATCATCCGCGACTCGCCCTGAGCATCGATCATCACGTTCGCCGGCTTCAGGTCGCGATGGAGAACGCCCTTCGCGTGCGCGGCCAGGAGTCCCGCGGCGATGCCGCGTGCAATCTCCACAGCCTTGTCGGGCGCGAACCGCCCGATGCGCTTCAGCAGGCGGGCCAGGTCTTCGCCTTCCACGTACTCCATGGCCACGAACTGCGCGCCTTCCCACTCGACGATGTCGTAGATGCGGCAGACGTTCGGATGCGCGACCAGGCGTCCCAGCCGGACTTCCTCATGGAGGCGGCCGAGGAGGAGCGGCTGGTGCGCGAGCCGCGCGGGCAGGAACTTCAGCGCGACGGCCTGGCCGAGCTTGAGATCGTCGGCGCGGAAGACCTCGCCCATTCCGCCTGTGCCGAGGAGCCCGCTGATGCGGTAGCGCCCCGCGACGATCGTCCCCGGCGCGAACCGCGCCTCGGCGCCCGGAGTCCGCGCAACAGGGGCGACTTCCGTCGCGGCCGACGCCGTCTTTTCAGGTTCCATGGAGAGATGGAAGAAAATTTAATCACAGGCCGGTAGCCCAACCGTTGCCATAATCAGCGGTGATGTACCGCTATCTTCGCTACGTTCCGAAAAACCACCTGAGCCGTATCGTGGGGCGACTCGTCCACGCGCGGTTGCCGAAGCGGATCGCGCGCAGGCTCGTACACTGGTTCGCAAAGTCCTACCAGATCGACATCGACGCCGCGGGCAAGCCTCTGCACGAGTACCCGTCGATCGGACATTTCTTCGTCCGCGATCTGCGCGAGGGGCTGCGTCCGATCGAGAGCGACTTCGTCAGCCCCGTCGATGGCAGACTGCGCAACTTCGGGGTCGTGACGAACGGTCGGCTCGAGCAGATCAAGGGAAAGACCTACACGCTGGCCCGCTTCCTCGGCGACGAAAATGCGGCGCGCTACGAGAACGGCGTGTTCTTCAATCTCTATCTGTCGCCGCAGGACTATCACCACATCCACTCCCCGGTCGGCGGGCGGATCGTCCGCAGCGTGCACATCCCGGGGAAGCTGTGGCCGGTGAACGACTGGTCGCTGGCGAACGTGGACGAGCTCTTCTCCATCAACGAGCGCGTCGTCACCTACATCGACGGCGACCTCGGGCGCGTCGCGGTGGTGATGATCGGCGCGACGAACGTCGGGAAGATCTCGGTCGTCTACGACTCGTTCATCTCCAACGCATCCAGTGTGCTCAGGACCGTCGCGCGCGACTACGACCCGCCGATCGACATCACCGCCGGCGCCCGCCTCGGCACGTTCCACATGGGCTCGAGCGTCGTCGTGCTGCTCGAGCCGGGCCGGGTGGAGTTGTCGCGCGTGCGGCTGGAGGCGGGCAAGAAGGTGCAGTACGGGGCGGCGGTGCTTGCGTAGAGTGGACGATAGGACGGATAGGACGAATAGGACAGATAGGACGAATAGGGAGATGAGGCAACCATCTCCCTATCCGTCCCATTCGTCCTATTCGTCCTATCCGTCCCATTCGTCTTATTCGTCCCATTCGTCCTATTCGTCCTTTTCGTCCTATCCGTCCTATCGGTCCTCCCCCGCGCGATAGACTGCCAGCCCATGCCACGCACCGTCTACCGCGCCTGCAACCTGTGCGAGGCCATCTGCGGGCTCGCGATCGAAGTCGACGGGACCAAGCTGCTCTCCATCCGCGGCGACGCAGAGGATCCGTTCAGCCGCGGGCACATCTGCCCGAAGGCCGTTGCCCTGATCGACATCCACGAGGATCCGAATCGCCTCCGCCGTCCGATGCTTCGCGAAGGGGGCGAGTGGCGCGAGCTCGAGTGGGACGCCGCGTTCGAGCTCGCGGCGGAGCGCATCGCCGCGATTCAGTTGAGGCACGGGAACGACGCCGTGGGGTTCTACGCCGGCAATCCGACCGTACACAACGCGGGGACGTTGATCAACATCTCCCCGCTCGCGCGGCTGCTGCGGACGCGCTCCGCGTTCAGCGCGACGTCGGTTGATCAGCTACCGCAGCAGCTCGCGTCGTACCTGATGTACGGCCACCAGTTCCTCATCCCGATCCCCGACATCGACCGCACCGGTTATTTCCTCATCCTCGGCGCGAATCCCGTGGCCTCGAACGGCAGTCTCATGACCGCGCCGGACGTGACGAAGCGGCTCGCCGCGATCCTGAACCGCGGCGGCAAGGTCGTGGTGATCGATCCCCGGCGCACCGAGACCGCCACCATGGCCAGCGAGCATCACTTCATCCGCCCCGCCACCGACGCGGCGCTGCTGATGGCGATGCTCAACACGATGCGCGCGGAGGGCCTCTTCCGGATCGCGCATCCCGAGCGGCTCGACGGACTGGACTCCGCGCTCGACGCGATCGCGGAGATGACGCCCGAGCGCGCGGCGACGATCAGCGGCATCGACGCGGACACGATCCGGCGCATCGCGCGCGAATTCGCGACCGCGCCGTCTGCTGTCTGCTACGGCCGCGTCGGCGCGAACCTGCAGGCGTTCGGCACGCTCAACGCGTGGCTCATCCAGCTCGTCAACATCTTGACCGGCAACCTCGACCGCGAAGGCGGCGCGCTGCTCACCGATCCGCTGATCCCGATGACCGGCCCGCACACGCACCGCGGCAGCCACGGGCGCTGGCGCTCCCGCGTGAGCGGCCTTCCCGAAACGTCCGGCGAGCTGCCGGTGGCCGCGCTCGCGGAGGAGATCCTCACCCCCGGCGAGGGGCAGATCCGCGGCCTGATCACCATCGCCGGCAATCCCGTGCTCTCCACGCCGAACGGCCGCCGTCTCGACGACGCGCTGGCGTCGCTCGATTTCATGCTCTCGATCGACATCTACCTCAACGAGACCACGCGCCACGCGGACCTGATTCTCCCGCCCGCATCGAGCCTCAGTCACGATCACTACGACCGCGCCTTCAACGCCCTGGCCATCCGCAACGTCGCCCGCTTCAACGCCGCGATCTGGCCGCGCGACGAGGACGAGCGCTACGACTGGGAAATCTTCGGCGCACTCGGCACCCGCCTCGCCGAGAAGCTCGAGCGCGAGTACAAGACAGTCCCACCGCCGCGCCAGGCCATCGCCGGAGCCATCGCCAGAAGCCGCGTGTCCTTCGAAGACCTCGAATCCGCGGAGCACGGAGTGGATCTCGGACCGCTCACGCCGTCACTCTACGAGAGACTCGAAACCGAGGACGCAAAGATCCATTGCGCACCCGAAGCGCTGATCCGCGACATCGCACGATTCACCCAACCGCCAACCGCCCACCGTCAACCGCCAACCGGATTCCTCCTCATCGGACGGCGCCACCTGCGCAGCAACAACTCCTGGATGCACAACTCGCATCGGCTGATCAAAGGGAAGTCACGCGATCAATTGTTCATGCACCCCGACGACCTCGCGGCCCTCGGATTGGTCGATGGTCAACTCGTTGACGTTCAGTCCTCGGCCGGCGCCGTCCGCATCGCCGTCGAGTCCACGGACAGCGTGATGCGCGGCGTCGTCAGCCTCCCCCACGGCTTCGGCCACGACCGCGCCGGCACGAGGCTCGGCATCGCCGAACAACATGCCGGCGTGAGCTACAACGACCTGACCGACGGCACGATCGACGCGGTCTCCGGCAACGCCGCGCTCAACGGAACCCCTGTGCGCGTCAGTCGCTAGTGTGGTGTCTCGTGACGCGCACGCCGTCGCCGATGTCGTCGGCGGGGTGGACGATGACCCGCTCGCCGGCGCGCAGGCCGGAGAGGATCTCCACCTCGGTGTCGTTCCGATGATCGAGCCGGACGACGCGGCGGCGTGCACGTCCGCCGTCGACGACGAACACCGCCCAGGCATCGCCCTCGCGGAAGAGCGCGCTCACCGGCACCTTCAGCGTCGCGGCGCTCTGCCAGACGACGACGCGCGCCTCGACCCGATAGCCGTCGCCGACCTGCGGCGGCACCGTTTCCAGATCGGCGATGACGTCGACGCGCTGTTCCTCGATACCGAGGGCGGAGATCTTCGTATAGGCCGCCGGCTCGACGAGGCGCACCCGTCCTCGGAGCGGAGGCGTGCCGCCCCAATCCTCCACGACGACCGCCTGTCCCGGCCGGATCTTCACCGCATCCTCGGACAGCACATCGATGACCAGCTCGAGATGCCGGGCGTCGCCGAGGACGGCGATCGTCTCGCCGGCCTGCAACATCCGTCCGCTCCGTTCGGGTACTTCGAACACGCGCCCGGCGAGCGGCGCGCGTACTTCCATGCTCGCGCCGCCGGACGCGTTGCCCGTGACCCGTGGCCCGTTGCCCGTGACCCGTTGCCCGTTGTCTGTGACCCGTTGCCCGTTGTCTGTCGCTCGTGGCCCGCTGTCTGTGACCCGTTGCCCGTTGTCTGTGACCCGTTGCCCGCTGTCTGTGGCTCGTGATGGGTCGAGCGCCAGCAGTCCGGCGCGCTCCGCCTCCACCCGCGCGGCCGCCGACGCAACGCGAGCGCGCGCCGCATCCAGCGCCTTCTGCGCTTCCGTTGCGGCCGTGCGCGCACGATCCAGCTCTTCCCGCGAGACCACGCCCTCGCGCGCGAGACGCTCGATCCGCGCCGACTCCGTGCGCGCGAGGTCCAGCGCGGCCGCGGCCCGTGCGGCGTCCGCCTCCGCCTCCCGATGCCCCGCCCGCGCCGTCAGCACGCGCGCCTCGATCTCCCGCGCCTGCCGCGGGTCCGCCGCCGGCGACGAAAGCCGCGCCACCAGCTGTCCCTTCTCGACGCCGTCGCCCTCGCGCAACTCCATCCGCTCCAGCCGCCCCGTGACGGGCGCAACCAGCACATACCGATCGCGCACCCGCGTCAGCCCCCGCGAGTCGATCGTGACCGTCATCGGTCCCCGTTCCACCGTCACCGCTTCGACCGGAATCGGATCCGGAATGAACGCCATGACGAGAACGACGACCAGGACGACGCCGATCGCACCGTAAATGACTCTGCGTCTGAAGACACTATTCATTACTCAGGACTCTCATGGTTGGCGGTTGGCGGTTGGCGGTGGCCCGTTGCCCGTTGCCCGTTGCCCGTTGCCCGTTGCCAGTTGCCAGTTGCCAGTTGCCAGTTGCCAGTTACCAATGCCCGTTGCCAGTTGCCAGTTGCCAATGCCCAGTAGCTGGTTCCTGTTCATCCTTCATCCTCCATCCTTCATCCTTCATCCTTCCCAGCACCCAGCACTCAGCACTCAGCACCCAGCACCCCCCCGTCCCCCCCCGTCCCCCCCGGTCCCCCGTCACTCCTGCGTTTTCAGCACGGCGACCAGATCGAGCCGGCGGATGTGGCGGAGGACGATCAGTCCCGATCCGATTGCCGCCAGCGCGATCACGGTGAACGCGAAGGCGAAGCTGTGCGCGCTGATGACCAGCGGAAAGCGGAACAGCTCCGAGTCGAAGGCACGCGAGATCGCCGCGGAGAGTGCGTATCCGATGGCGAAGCCGATCGGGATGGCCGCGGCGGTGAGGATGGCCTGCTCGCCGAGGAGCATTGCGCTCACTTCCGCCCGCGTGAACCCCAGCACGCGCAGGCTGGCCAGCTCGCGGGCCCGCTCGGACAGCGCAATGCGCGCGCCGTTGTAGACGACTCCGATCGCGATGATGCAGGCGAAGAGGATCAGACTCATGTTCGAGGCCGCCATGCTCTCCGCGATCGTGTCGCGGAAACTCTGCAGCATCGTCTCACGCATCGAGACTCCGGCCACCAGAGGCATCCGCTTCAACTCGCGGTTCAGCTCTGTCGCGTGAGCGGAGTCGACGAGCAGGTACGCGCCGGAGATCGTCCCCCCTTCGTCGAGCATCCGGTTGAGGGCGCGGATGTCCATGTACGCGGCCGTGCCCAGCATCTCATTGACCGTCCTCACGACCGGCACGCTCCGCACCGGCCGCCACTCTTCCATCACCTCGACCAGCACGCGGTCCCCCGGACCGACGCCGAGGATCTCCGCGAGCTTCGCGCTCAGCACGAGACCTTCCGGCGGCAGGTCGACCTGCGTGCCGTCCTGATCGATCAGCCGCCGCAGCTCGCCGCCCGAGACCATCCCCGTGATGGCCGAGCGGCGAGAGCGATGGCCGGCGCGGAAGCGGACCGCCACCATCCGGAACGGCTCCACCGCCAGCGTTCCGGGAAGATGCTCCAGCGCGTGGATCGCTTCCCGCGGACGGGGCACGAAGAACCCGACCGTGACGTCTTCCCTTTGTACCGTCTCGAACTGCATGCGCATGAGGTATTGGATCGCGTCGAACGAATAGCGGCCGACGATGAGGATCGCCGTCGCCATCGCCACGCCGGCGATGGCCATGGCCGCCTTCATCCGCCGCCGCGCCAGGTTGCGGATGATGATCCGTGTGGCCGGCGAGATCCATCGCTGCAGGCCGAGGCGCTCGACCAGGCCGCGGCGGAACGCGGGCGGCTGCTCCGGACGCATGGCCACGGCGGGAGCGAGGCGGACCGCGCTGCGCACCGCCGCCAGCGCGCCGATGGCCGCGGCCCCGGCGCTGATCGCGGTCGCCACCACCACCAGCGTGAGGTCGGCCTCGAAGCGCAGCGACGGGAAGTTGTAGAACTCCTGATAGATCGTCGCCAGCCCCGACGCCAGCCACATCCCGGCCGCGATCCCCAGCATGGCACCAGAGACCACGGCCACGAGTGCCAGCTCGAGATAGTGCAGTCCGACGGCGGCGTTCGTGTAGCCGAAGGCCTTCAGCACCGCGATCTGATCGCGCTGGAGCTGCACCTGCCGCGACAGCACGATGTTGATCAGAAACGCCGCCACGCCGAGGAAGATCGCCGGCATGATCGTGCTGCTCACCCGGTTCTGCGCGATCTCGTCGGAGATGAAGCGATGCGACACGTGCTGCTCGCGGTCATACGCTCCCGTTCCGCCGTACCGCTCCAGGAGGCGATCGAGCCGGGCGATCACTTCCCGCACGTTCGCGCCGCGCGCCATCGTCAGCGTCACGTCGTTGAAGCCGCCCTCCATCCGAAACGCCGCTCCCAGCGCGCGCCGGTTCATCCAGAGGACGCCGTAGCGCCGCTTGTCCGGGAAGAGATCGGCGGCGCGGATCTCGTAGATGAACTCCGGCGAGAGTCCGATGCCGGCGATCTTCAGCCGCCGCCATCGACCGTTGACCACCGCGCCGACAGCATCGCCCGGTCTCAGTCCGTTCGCGCGCGCGAGCGACTCGCTCATGATCACTTCATCCGGATCGGAGGGATCGATCCATCGTCCCTCGCGCAGGAAGATCCCGTTCAGCTTCGGCTCCCCGCGCGGCGGAATCGAGACCAGCCGTCCGGTGGCCGGCTCGGCCAGGCCGGGGATGTCGAGGGTGACTTCGCGCACGACCCGCGTCTCGACCGTGGCCACGCCCGGGATCGCCGCGATGCGCGCCGCCACCTCGTTCGGCGCCCGCTCGAGATGGGCGAACACCTCCGCGAAGCGATACTCGCGGTAGTAGCTCGCCTGCGCCGCGAGGAGCGAGTCGTAGGCGATGCGCAGAGTCAGCAGCGTCGCGATTCCGCAGGCCACGACCATCGCCACCGCCAGCACCTGCCCCTTGAGGTGGACGACGTCGCGCAACAGCTTCCGATCCAGCGCCCGCATCACCAGCTCAGTTCCCGCGGACTCGCCTTCCGCGCGTTGCGCGTCGTCTCGGCGATCTCACCCGAGCGCATCCGGATGACGCGATCGGCCATGCCCGCGATGGACGCGTTGTGCGTGATCACCGCCGTGGTCGTTCCCAGCTCGCGGTTGATCCGCTCGATCACCTCGAGGACGACGATCCCCGTCTCGAAGTCGAGTGCTCCCGTCGGCTCGTCGCACAGCAGCACCTCCGGCCGTTTGGCGATGGCGCGCGCGATCGCCACGCGCTGCTGCTCGCCGCCGGAGAGCTGCGCCGGGAAGTGGTCCACGCGCGCGGACAGGCCGACCAGTTCCAGCGCCTCGCGCGGCGGCATCGGATCGGACGCGATGTCGGTGACCAGGGCCACGTTTTCGAGCGCGGTCAGACTGGGAATCAGGTTGTAGAACTGAAAAACGAATCCCACCCGTTCGCGGCGGTACTTCGTCAGAGCCCGATCGTCGTCGACGGTGAGGTCGTGATCGCGATACGCCACCTCGCCGGAGGTCGGCACGTCCAGACCGCCGAGGATATTGAGCAGCGTCGACTTGCCGCTGCCCGAGGGACCCAGCAGGACGACCAGTTCCCCCGAGTAGAGATCGAGATCGACCGAGCGGAGCGCGTGTACGGCCACCTCGCCGGTGCCGTAGACCTTCGAGAGTCCACGCGCCCGGAAGACGGCGGGCGAAGCCACTGCGCCGAGGCTCACTTCCGCGTCTTCCGGTACTCCTCCATCGCCGCGCGCTGTTTCGCCGCCAGATCGAGGAGCCGCCGCAGCTCTTTCAGCGGCTCGGGATTGTCGTCGACCTGCAGGCGCATCACCGTGTCGTTGTGCAGCCACACCCCGCCGTCCTTCTTGACGATGAGGATCGCCGCCGACTGCATCCCGCGCGTGTCGCCGCCCGCTTTCTGCCCCGCGTCGAGCGCCGCCATCAATTTGTACGACAGATGCCCCTCGGTCTTCTCGAACGCCGTCACCATGTCGTTGACCACGGCCTCGCCGGCGAGGATGTTCCCCTGCGCGGTGCAGAATTTCCCGCCTTTGTGTCCCGCCCACGTGCTCGCCTTCGATCCGGTGAACGCGGCGTAGTTGCCGCGCGCGTCCATGATCGCGAACTGGCGACCCTGTTTCGTCCAGTCCTTCGGCCACGGATCGGAGTCGCTCTCCCAGATCGCCTTCACCGCCGCCTCCGGTGTCAGCCCCGCGCGCAGCAGATCGAGCCCCTGCTGCCCGTAGGCGACGTCGATGATCGCCTGCGTCGCCACCACGCCCGTCCCCGCCTCCGCCCACAGCACGCCGTTCCCGACCGAGAACACGCGCGACTGCACCGCCCCGCCGACCTCACCGGTCGCAGGGTCATACCCGAGGATGGAGAAGGTAGCCACCACCGGCTCGGCGGCGCGCACGGCAACGGCGACGAAGAGAAAGGCGGCAAGAACGATTCTCATGCGCGAAACTCTACTCCTTTGGAGTGCGGCGGCGAGGCTTCACCGCACGAAGACGCGCGTCTTCACCACTGAGACACAGCTCGGCAGAGCCGTAACCAAAGCCGCCGTAGGCGGCGGTAGGAAATAGCACCCGGCTTCAGCCGGGTGTTCTTGGCGCAACGGAAATGAGCCCGCGTAGCGGGCGGCAGGAACGCGCCGAGGGGGACCTGTCGCCCGCTACGCGGGCTGACCACCCCGCTTTCATTCACCCGGCTGAAGCCGCCATGGCGTTAACTTTAGGCCAGGGCGTAGTCTTGTTGGCGTTCAGCGACTCTCCCCCACTCGATGCGAAGAGATTGGCCTGATCAGCGCCGGAGGCGCGGCAGAGGGTAGCCGGTGGCGAGCGCGGAGCGCCGCCACCGGAAGAAGACGGCGTGCAGGAAGTCCGCCCCGGAGGGGCGGAAGAGGTT
>CAZLGP010000055.1:0-84609 GCA_964558905.1 uncultured Thermoanaerobaculia bacterium
CGGCCTGTCTGCTTCGCCGCACGACGATTTCGCTCCTCAACATAGTGTCAACTATGCTTTCGTCGCGAAATCGCCGTGCGACTCGCATCCAGGCCACTCTCGGCTGTCTCGCGACGAAGGGCTGTGAGAAATGCGGGCTAGTTCGCGATGGAGTTTGGTCCGGAGCTGCCGCGCATCTTGCGTGCAAAGCCGCGCCGCACGGCCGCGTTCACCGTCTCCCGCAACTCCGCGGCAAGCTTGCCGGTGAACACCACCTCCCGGCCGTCCGTGAAGCGGATCTCGACCGCGAGCGTTTCGTGGAACGTCATCTTCGATACGGTCGGATCGGGTGTCTCGGGGATGAGCATCATCGGGGAGATCGTAACATCCTCGGCTCGAGCGCGGTCCACATCGCTTCCGCGGTCCACATCAATGCGCGATGACGTCTTCCCCGCCGAGGGCGCGCTCGAAAGCCGTCCGCCATACCCGCGTCACTTCCTGTGCCGCGATGCGCACGAGCGGCGTGCCTTTGCGCTCGATGAGGAACGTGCCGTGGGCGGTGTGGCCGATGCGCTGCGCGCGCACTCCACGCTCGCGCGCGAGATCCAGAACGCGCACCGCATCGGAGGTGGCGACTACCGCGCGGCCCTGTGATTCACCGAAGAGCAGCGCCGTTGCGTCGAGATCGTCGGCGTGTCCGCCGAGGTCGACGTGACAGCCGATGCCGTCGACGGACATCTCCGCGAGCGCGACCGCAAGGCCGCCGTTCGAGAGATCGTGGGCGCTGCGCAGGAGTTTCTCCGCGTGCAGGGCGAGCAACAACTCGACGAGTTTCTTCTCGTCATCGAGCGACACCCGCGGCGGCATCGCCAGAGCATCGGGAACGAACATCTGCTGCCATTCGCTCCCGCCCAACTCGTCGCGCGTTTCGCCGAGGAGGATCACGTCGAGATCGGCTTCGGCGAATGCGAGGCCGCAGCCGTCGCGATCGCTCTCGAGAATTCCGACCATTCCGACGGTCGGCGTCGGATAGACGGCCTTCCCTTCGGTCTCGTTGTAGAAGGACACGTTCCCCGACACGACGGGCGTCTCCAGCGCGCGGCAGGCGTCGCTGATGCCGCGGATACACTCCGCGAACTGCCACATGATCTCCGGCCGCTCCGGTGACCCGAAGTTCAGGCAGTCCGTGATCGCGACGGGGCGGCCGCCCGAGACCGCGATGTTGCGCGCGGCCTCCGCGACGGCCTGCTTTCCCCCCTCGTACGGATCGAGATAGCAGTAGACCGGATTGACGTCCGACGTCATCGCCAGCGCTTTTCCGATGTCCTTCACCCGGACGACCGCGGCATCGCGCTTTTCAGGTCCGGCGACGGTATTGGTGCGCACGGTCGTGTCGTACTGCTCGAAAATCCAGTGCTTCGACGAGAGGTTCGGAGACGCGACGAGACGCAGCAGCGCGTCGGTCAGGTCGCCGTCGTTCACGCGCTCGCGCTGCAGACTCGGAACGATTCGCTCCGCATACGCGGGACGCGCGAACGGTCGCTCGTACACCGGCGCCTCGGTGGAGATCGGATCGACCGGGATCGCCGCCGCTTCCTCGCCGTGCCAGAACAGTCGCACGAAGCCGTCGTCCGTCACTTCCCCGACGACCGCCGCGTTGAGGTCCCACTTCTCGAAGACGCGCACGACGTCCGCCTCGCGGCCCTGCTTCGCGACGATGAGCATCCGCTCCTGGGATTCGCTGAGCATGATCTCGTACGGCGTCATGCCGCTCTCGCGTACGGGGACGCGGTCGAGATGCATGCGAATGCCCGTGCCCGCGCGGCCGGCCATCTCGAAGGACGACGACGTCAGTCCTGCCGCACCCATGTCCTGGATCCCCACGATTGCGTGATCAGCATCCGCGTCGGAGTCCATGATCTCCAGGCAGGCCTCGAGGAGTAGCTTCTCCGTGAACGGATCGCCGACCTGCACGGTCGGGCGCTTCTCTTCCGACGCCTCGTCGAACTCCGCGGACGCCATCGTCGCGCCGTGGATGCCGTCGCGGCCGGTCTTCGAGCCGACGTAGATCACCGGATTGCCGACGCCGCTCGCGGTGCCCTTGAAGATCCTCTCCCGCTTCGTGACGCCGAGGGAGAAGACGTTGACCAGGATGTTGCCGTTGTAGCTCGGATGAAAGGATGTCTCGCCGCCGACGGTGGGGATGCCGATGCAGTTGCCGTAGCCGCTGATGCCGCGCACGACACCGTCGACGAGGTATTTCATGCGCGGCGCGTCGAGCTCGCCGAAGCGCAGGGAATCGAGCGACGCGATCGGCCGCGCGCCCATGGTGAAGATGTCGCGCAGGATGCCGCCCACGCCCGTGGCCGCGCCCTGGTACGGCTCGATGTACGACGGATGATTGTGCGACTCCATCTTGAACGCGGCCACCCAGCCGTCGCCGATGTCGATCACGCCCGCGTTCTCGCCCGGTCCCTGGACGACGCGCGGTCCGGAGGTGGGGAACTTGCGCAGATGCACGCGCGACGACTTGTACGAGCAGTGCTCCGACCACATGACCGAAAAAATCCCCAGCTCGGTGTAGTTGGGGGCGCGACCGAGGATGTGAAGGATGCGCTGGTATTCGTCGTCGCTGAGGCCGTGGGACTTGATGACTTCCGGCGTGATCTGCATGCGCGGCGGATTCTATCGGGTTGCCGAGATGCCGGTTGCCAGTAGCCAGTAGCCAGTGGCCAGTGGCCAGTGGCCAGTGGCCAGTGGCCAGTAGCCAGTAGCCAGCGGCCAGCAGCCAGTTGCCAGGGGCGGAGGCCAGTAACCAGTTGCCGGACCAGTTGCCGGTAGCCGCTCGCCGGTAGCCAGTGCCGGATCCGGGCCGGCCATAGCCCATGCGAGGACGATTCGCACTCACGCAGACCCCCTCGGCAACTGGCAACTGGCAACTGGCCACTGGCAAAACGGCCACTGGCCACAGCCTACGCGCAGACCGTGATCTCCCGCGCGCCATCCTCCCGCACGCGGATCTGCACCTCGACGTGATGGTCCTCGAACTCCTCGAACTCCCGCTTCGGCCACTCGATCAGCTTCACGCCCGGGCCGGAGAGCATCTCCGGGATGCCGATCTCCAGCCACTCGCGACGGTTCTCGCCGAGGCGATATCCGTCGATGTGAATGATGGGAGGCGCGTCGCGGCGCGGATACTCGTGCACGATCGCGAAGGTCGGCGACGCGACCTCTTCCGGGTCCGCGCCGAGCTCGGCCGCAATCGCCCGCGCGAGGAATGTCTTGCCCGCGCCGAGGTCGCCGCTCAGATGGACCACCGCATCCGGAGCGAGCGAGCGAGCGATTTCGCGCCCCGCGCGCTCCGAATCTTGTTCGGAGGGGCAGAGAAATCTCATTTCCGGAGAGATTGTATCGGGTGCGCCCATTGGAGGAGACGTCTCGGCGAGATGGATCCGAAGCCGCCGCGTCGAAAGGCGGCCCCGGCGGCTCTCGAAGCGGCCGAGGAGCCAATATTCCGATTCGGGAGGCGAGCCGTTGGTGTTCACCACCGAGACCTTCACGGCGATCGCCGGAAGTCTCAGTCGGCTCGCGAGTCCGCGAACGCCCGCGGGATGCGGTCGGCCAGTTCGGTAGCGGTCATCCCGACGTCACCGAGCTCACCGTGGAGGATGTCGCCTGCGAGACCGTGGAGGTACACGGCGACGCAGGCGGCATCCACGGGGTCCGTGCCGCGCGCGAGCAGCGCGCCGATCATGCCCGAGAGCACGTCGCCCATGCCGCCGGTGGCCATGCCCGGGTTGCCGGTGGGATTGACGTAGACGTGGCCGTCCGGTTCGGCAACGAGGGACTGGTGTCCCTTCAACACGACCACGCAATTCGTCACGCGCGCGGCTTCGCGCGCGGCGGCGATGCGGTCGACGCCGATGCTCCTCGTATCGGACTCCAGCAGCCGCGCGAGCTCGCCGGGATGCGGCGTGATCACGCGCGGGCGCCCATGAGGATTGAGCTCATTCGCGTGCGACGCGAAAGCGTTCAGCGCGGACGCGTCGACGATCAGCGGCAGCTCGATGGCCCCTGCGATCGCACGGGTGTTTTCGTACGCGGCGTCGTTGTCGGCGAGACCGGGGCCGAGGACGATCGAGGACTTGCTCTCGAGAAACGCGTGGAGGTCGCCCGAGAACGTCATCGACTCGATCGACGCCGCGTGGACGAGCCTCGCCGTCTCGGCGTCGGTCATCACGGTGACGAGCCCGGCGCCGCTGCGCAGAGCGCCGCGAGCAGAGAGCACGGCCGCGCCGCTGCGTCCCGGCGAGCCGGCGATGACGCCGACGTGCCCGTACGTGCCCTTGTGCGTCGCCGCGAGGCGCGTCGCGACGTGCGGGTGGATGTCTTTCGGTGTGATGAGCGCGAGCGTCACCGATTCGTCGTCGATCGCGATCTCGGGGATGGAGATGTCGGCGACGATCACTTCACCGCAGTAGAGAGCAGCGGGCTCGAACACGTGACACACCTTCGGTGCCGCGAACGTCACCGTGACCTCGGCCTGAATGCTCGGGTCGAAGGGCTCGTGGGTCGAGGCATTCAGCCCGCTGGGGAGGTCGACGGCCAGCACAGGCAGGCGCAACTCGGCGAGCCCACGGATCACGTCGGCGTGCATTCCCGACGGCGCGCGATTCAGTCCCGTGCCGAAGATCGCGTCGACGACGAGGTCGGCATCCGCCGCATGCGCGAGGGCGGTTTCGACGTCGTTCACTTCGCGGACGCCGTGGATCGGGATGCCGAGGCGCTCGCAGATCGTGAGGTTCGTCAGCGCGTCGCCGCGGATGGTGGCGCGGTCGCCGACCACGACGATCACCGGGACGACGCCGCGATTCTCGAGGTGCCGCGCGACCGCGAATCCGTCGCCGCCGTTCGCGCCCGTGCCGCAGAGGAGCGCGACGCGATCACTGCCGGGATAGCGCTCGAGGATCGCATCGACGACGGCCAGGGCCGCGTTCTCCATCAGCACGATCGACGGCACGCCGAAGCGCTCCGTGGCCCGACGGTCGATGTTGCGCATCTGCTCGGCGTTCAGGATCTTCATTGTGGAAAGGATGAAGGATGAAGGATGAATGGGCTTCTTTCCGCTTCATTCATCATTCATCGTCCATCATCATCGTCGGTCTTTCATTCTTCGTCCTTACATCATCATCCTTCATCCTTCATCCTTCCGGCCTTCACCGGGCGCAAGAGCCGGCCGAGCTCCCCCTCGTGTCCGGCCGCGGCGAACCGTTCCAGATCGCGGGCCGTATCGATGTCGAAGCGCTGGGGGAGCAGGGCCATCGTGCGGCCGGTCGCCGCAATGCGGCCGATCGTGGTGGCGAGCACGGTCGACGTTCCCCAGGTGATGTCCTGGAAGACCGAGGGCTCGAAGGACAGCGCTCGGCACCCGAGGAGGTAGTAGCCGCCGTCTTCGGCGGGACCGATCACGTACTCGCAGGAGTCGAGGAGCGCGAAGGCGTGATCGATGAGCTCGCGCGGCAGGAGCGGGTCGTCGACGCCGATGGCGATGATCCTCTCCGTGCGATGGAAGAAGAAGCGCTCGGAGAAGGCCATCGACAGGCGGTCGCCGAGGGTTGCACCGGTCTGCACGGCGACGGAGTGCTGGGCGAAGGCGCGACGGAGCGCGGCGCCGTTCGCCGCGGGCGAGGGCGGCCAGAGGAACTCGATCTCGGTGTGCGGTGACGAAGGTCCGATGGAGGCGATGAGATCGCGCAGCATGGCCTCGTACACGGTCAGCGTGCGCTCGGGGCCGATCTCCGCCGCGAGGCGCGTCTTCACGCGGCCCAGCTCCGGGAGGCGCGCGAAGACGAGAAGCCGCTGGGGTGGCGGAGGGACAGTGGGGAACATCGCTTCGTTCAGTTTATCGCGCGCGTAGACGCGGGATCTCCGGTGCCTATCGCTGCCTGTGGCTCGTGCGCTGCCGGTGTGACCAGAGATCCCGCGTCTCCGCGAGGGATACACTGGAGGACGGATGCAACGCATCGCTTTGCTCAGTTTATCCCGCGCGTAGACGCGGGATCTCCGGTGCCCTCTCGTTGCCTGTGACTCGTGCGCTGCCAGTGTGACCAGAGATCCCGCGTCTCCGCGCGGGATAAACTGGAGGACCGATGCAAAGCATCGCTTTGCTCAGCGACTTCGGAACGCGCGACCCGTACGTCGCGGCGATGAAGGGTGTGCTTGCGTCGCGCACCGGCGCGACGATTCACGACCTGTCGCACGACATCGCCCCGTTCGACGTCCTCGGCGCGGCGTGGTTCCTCTCGACCATCGTCCGCTACTGGCCGTCGCGAACGATCTTCGTCTGCGTCGTCGATCCCGGCGTGGGGACGGCGAGAAACATCGTGGCGGTGGAGAACGACGGGCGTGTGTTCCTCGCGCCGGACAACGGCATTTTGACGTTCATCGATGGGGCGGCGTACGCGGTGACGAATGAATCGTTCTTTCTGCCCGAAGGAAGCAATACCTTCCACGGGCGCGACCGGTTTGCTCCGGTGGCCGCCGCGATCGCGAACGGGACGTCGCTCGACTCGCTGGGACCGCGGCTCGAATCGATCGCGCGCATGCCCTACGAGGCGCCGTCGTACGGCGATGTCGTCCTCGGGACGATCGTGGCCGTGGATCGATTCGGGAACGCCATCACGGATGTTGAACGGACGAAGATCCCATTCGCGCCGTTTGCTCTGCGCGTGCGCGATCACGTGATCGACCGCCTGGAGCTCAACTACGGCAACGCCGCGCCGGGGGCATTCCTCATCGTCGGCTCGACCGGGTGCATCGAGATCTCGGTCGCAAACGCGAGTGCCGCGGAGCGGTTGCAGCTCAGGCGATTGGAGCGGGTCGAGCTGTCGCCCCTATAATCACCGAGGTTCATGGCCTCGCCGAAAGACCGCCGCCGCTCCGAGCGCTACCCGACCGCATCCATCCCGGTGCAGCTCTCCGACGTGAACGGCGAGTTGATCGACCTGAGCCTCACCGGCGCCGCCGTCGTGCACCGCTCGCCGGTGAAGGCCGGCACCGCCGCCACGCTGATCTTTCCCAGCTACGGCGGCATCTACATCCCCTGCGAAGTGCTCCGCTCGATCGTACAGGTACGGCGCGGCGAGGAGGCACCCGAATACGTCTTCCGCTCGGCGATCTCGTTCGCGCCGATGGCCGCCGAGCAGGAGCAACCGCTCCGCGAGTTCCTCACGATTCAGATCGAGAGGCTCGAGGAGAAGCGGCGGGAAGTCGCAGCGGCGGCAGGGGGGCGATGAGAACAGGCTCACGCGGATTCCGGAAGGCGTCGCCCCGATCCTGGACGAGGCGCTGCGTCAGCAGCTCGGACTCAATGCGCGGCAAAACTGAATGTCAGGCGCGTTGCGCCGCCCGAAGCTGAAAACCAGTGAGACCACGAGGCTCGAGTCGAAGGCGCAGCAAGCAGCGCGGCCGGCCGTGCCGGCTAGCTTTCTTCCGGGTCGCTCCCGCTGTAGTACGCCACCGCCGCCTTGCCCACGGCGCGCACCGACAGATAGTTGATCGACGCGCCGGCGATCGTCCCCGCGATCGGCACGATCTTCGGGATCCGGCGGAGGAGTTGTCGGCCGAAGATCTTGCGGGCCAGCTTCGCGGCGACGGCGCGCTCGAGTCCCTTGGCGATGAGGACGCGCACGCCGACGCGACCGGCCGACGCGCCGGTGCCGACGGCCAGCGTGGCCACCACTTCCTTGAAGCGCCGCCGCAGGTGCGGCTTGCGGTCGTAGAGAAACGCGATTGAAAGCACCAGACGGCTCTGTTGCAGGACGAGGTTGAAGATGTCCGGCGCCATCGCCAGGATGGCCAGCGGCCCGCCCGCAATTCCGGCCGCGGCGCCGACGGACGCGACCCGCACCGCGGCCTTCTTCGTCAGATGCTCGGCGAGTTGCTCCCGCGAAAGCTCCGGCTTCGCCGCGCGCAACGCGTCCACCTCCGCATGGATCGACTCCTGATCGATCTCTTTGAAGAGACGCTCGAGGATCGTATAGAAACGGCTGTCTTCGAGTTGGTCGGCCATGAGGTGATGATAACCCCCAGTGGAATGATCGTACGTACGAATGGAGTATAGTGTACTGACCATGAGAAAAAAGCTCACCCGCACCGGCAACAGCGTCGCCCTCGTCCTCGACAAGGGGCTGCTCGAAGAGCTCGGCCTCGAGGACAACGCGGAGGTGGAGCTCTCCACGAACGGGGACGTGCTGGTGGTGACGCCGATTCGGGACCACATCCGGCGGCGCAAATTGAGCAAGATCCTCGACGAGATGGACGAGCAGTACGGCGGGGTTTTCCGCAGGCTTGCCGAATGACAGAGCCGCAGTTCCTCGGACTGGAAGAGGTTCTCGCGATCCACGAGGATCGGATTCGAAAGTACGGCGGCTCGTCCGGCCTCCGCGATCTGGATTTGCTGCAGTCCGCCGTGGGCAATGTCGAAGCCACGTTTGGCGGTGAGTATCTCCATCAAACATTGTTCGAAATGGCAGCCGCGTACCTGTACGGCATCTGCCGCAACCATGCGTTTCTCGACGGCAACAAGCGAACGTCGCTGGCGTGTGCGATCGCCTTTCTCCGGCTGAATGACCTGCGACTCGCTGCTGCCGAAGACGACCTCTACGACCTCGTCATCGGCGTCGCCGAAGGACGGGTGAGCAAGGCGGCCGTGGCCGTCTTCTTCGAGCAGCACACGAGATAGCCGGCACGGCTGGCAGCGACGGTTGCGCGCTTCATGAGCGCCTACGACACGCCGGTCCGCGTCCCCGTGTATTCGCTGAAGATCCCCATCTCGATCTTCCGCTTCACGTCTTCGAACCCGGCGGCGCGCAGCGCGTCTGTGATCACCTCGGGACGCACGCAGTCGCGCGTCGTTTCCCAGTAATAGCGAAACAGCTCCGCCGTGCGCGCGCTGCGGGTTCGCAGGCGAATCACCGCTGGCGCGAAACGGCCCATGTAAGCGCCGAGGAACGCGCGCGCGACGCGCGACTCGGGTGCTGTGATCTCGAGGATCAGGAGCTTGCCGCCGGGACGGAGCACTCGATGGCACTCGGAGAACACCACGGAGAGGTCGGCGAAGTGCCGCAGAGCGAAGCCGATGGAGATGCGGTCGAACGACGCTCCTCGCAGGGGCAGGAGCTCGGCGGGCGACTGCACTTTCACGCTCGATGCGCGTCCGGAGCGGAGCATGCCGAAGCTCGCGTCCATGCCGACGATGGCCCGCGGCTCCTTCGTGACCTGAGCGGCCGCGCGGGCCACCACGCCCGTACCGGAGGCGAGATCGAGGAGCTTCATCCCCGGCGCCAGGCCGGCGCGCCGGAGCGCCTCGCGGCGGTACCAGTCGCCCGAGCCGAACGAGAGGAACCGCGTCGCCCAGTCGTACCACGGGGCGGTCTCGTCGAAAATCTCACGGACGTACTCTTCGCGTTTCTCCGTGTCTCCGTAGTACTTGGTCAACGGGGGATGCGGTGCGATCTTCGTCAACGCAACCCCTCGAAAATCTCGTCCACGTTGCCGGCGTCGCCGCGCGCGTAAGCCTGATCGATCTCGTTCACGTATTCCTCCGGAGGACGCGTTCGCTGACGCCCCCGCTGGCCCTTCGCATCCTTGGCGACTTCCTCGGCAATGAGCGTCTGCACGTACAGCACCCGGTCCTCGCGCGCCATCCGCCGCCATTCATCGCGCGAGATCGTATCGCGGGCGCAGGCGAGGAGGAGCAGGAGTGCGATGAGGAGGCCGCGGCGCATTCAGGTGATTTCCTTCAGATGCTTCAGCCAGCGGACGAAGCGCTTGCAGAGCTCGGAATCGGTTTGAAAGTACTTCTTCGCGACGGCGGCGCCGAGGGGTGTTCCGGGTTCCTCCTGCCAAGCGAGATACGTATGGATCTGCGCTTTGCGCTCCACGGTGAAGCGGCGCTCGGCTGCAGGAATCGTCTCCACGACATTCACGGCCCGTGGCCAGAGAGTGTCGTTCGAAGGGATGAGCTCCTTGGCGAAGTCCTCGAGCGTTCCGGGGATCGTGTTGTCCGGCATCAGCCAGACACCGACCGCGGGCGGCCGGCTGGACAGGATCAATCCGTCCGCCGGCGGACTCGCAGGTGCGTCATAGCCGGCTTGGCGAAGCCGGTGTCGGATTGCGTTCCATCTGCCGGCGAGATCAAGGTCAGAGTCAACGACGACGGCAACCGTTGCCGTGCCTTTCAGAGTCTCGGGCAGAATCTCGTGTAGCAGCGTGGTGATGCCGCGACAGTCACGGATCTCTTCCTGATCAAACTCGATCCCGTGTTCGCGCGCGACATGCATCACGAGGTTCTTGTCGTCGCTGCCTTCCGCAAGAAGCCGAAAGGGCATCAACGAACCTCGATTTGCTCACGGGTCACAATCGCGAGCTCTCGTTCCGAGAAGCTGGTCGGCGTAACGGTGGCGTCATCCAGCCGCATGAGAACCGCTTCCTCGTGTGGATCTCGCGCGCCGGCGCGCTGAAAGGTCTTGATGCAGTCCCAGCTGTGCGTCGTGGCGAGCACCTGCGTATCCAGCTGATTCGCCAGTTCGAAGATGAGCTCCCACAGACGCTGTTGTGCAGTGAAGTGGATCCCATTCTCCACCTCGTCGAGCAGAAGAACGCCACCACGCGCCGATACAAGCGAAAGTGCGATCCCGAGCAGCCGGTTGACGCCGTCGCCAAGGCTGCGGAGCGCAACGGGATGCACGTTTCCCGTCAGCTTCGCCATCGGTATACGATTTCGCCCCGTTTCTCCGATGAAGGAGATCCGTTCGATATCGGGTGAAATGATGCGCAGCGCCTGGATGACAGCGGGCTCGAGATCTGTGAGCGTGATCAGATCCCACAGCTTCGATGCTGCTTCAGCGCTGAGTCCATATGGTGATACCAAGGCGTGTCGTGCCACCTCCGCGCGAGGTGAGGAAGAGAAAACGCTCCACGCTCTCCAGTCGGTAACATCCATCGGCAAGAGGCGCGCGACACCCCGGTAAGTGCTGATCACAGCTGGTCGCCGAGGCCCGTCACTCGTCTCCAGCGCGAGCGCGGGTACAACGACTCCGATGCTTTCGCCGAGCAAGCGAGCGGGAACGGCCGCGATACGAATCGAAAGTGTCCTTTGCTCGTCGCTCAGCGGCCCGACACGGATCGCGACTCGCTCGCTCCACCCATCGTTGCGTCCATGAAAGAGTTGCTTGACCGCGTAGAACCGATCCTCCAGCTCCCTTCCGCTCTCGATCCGCAGGTCATCGTGTGACTCGAGGATCGACAGAATGTCCTCGCCGGAGCCTCCGCTCGCGTAGAGGCCTACCGCCTCGAGCACCGATGACTTCCCGCTGTTGTTCTTCCCTACGAGCAGGTTTACCCGCCCAAGACGCGGGATCTCCAGCCGCTTGAACACGCGGTAGTTCTCGATCAGGAGGCTCTCGAGAAGCAGCGTCATGCGCGCTAGTTTACTCGCGGTCAGTGTGTCTTGACCGCCCCTTCCCTTCTCCACCTCTGCGCGATCGGCATGTCCCGGCCGCTGCCGAAGGCTTTGCTCGACACGCGGATGGTGGGTGCCGCCTGGACGCGTTTGAACTCGTTGGTGTCCACCATCTTCAGAACCCTAGCGACGAGCTCCCGATCGTAGCCGCGCTCGGCGATCGCGTCCACTTCCAGCCATTCCTCGATGTAGAGCTTCAGGATTCCGTCGAGGACGTCGTACGGAGGCAGCGTGTCCTGGTCGGTCTGATTCGGACGCAGCTCCGCGGAGGGCGGTTTGGTCAACGTCGATTCCGGGATGATCTCGCGCTCGCGATTGATCCAGCGCGAGACGCGGTAGACCATGGTCTTGTAGACGTCGCCGAGGAGGGCCAGGCCGCCAGCCATGTCGCCGTAGAGCGTGCAATAGCCGACCGCGAGCTCGGACTTGTTGCCGGTCGTGATGACCAGTGCCCCGGTGCGGTTCGACCAGGCCATGAGCAGGTTGCCGCGGATCCGCGCCTGGACGTTCTCGTTGGTCGTGTCGAACTTCTTCTCGCCGAACAGCTCGTCGAGGGCGGTCTCGTAAGGGGCGTAGATCGACGCGATCGGAACGATGTGAAACGCGATGCCGAGGTTCTCCGCGAGTGCACGGGCGTCATCGATGGAATGCTGCGAGGAGAACTGCGACGGCATGGCGATGCCGGTCACGTGCTCCGGCCCCAGCGCCTCCGCCGCGATGGCTGCGGTGAGCGCGGAGTCGATGCCGCCGGAGAGACCGATCACGACGTCCTGGAATCCGCATTTGTCAATGTAATCGCGAAGTCCGAGGATCAGGCCCCGGCCGATCTCCGCTTCCCCCGTCAGCGAGAGCACCGACTCGCACGGACTTCCCTGCAGGTGCACGAGCGAGCCGTGCTCCTCGAACGCCGGCGCGCAGAAGATCGTCTGGCCCGACTTGTCGAAGACGATCGATGAGCCGTCGAAGAGGAGCTCGTCGTTTCCTCCGACCTGATTGACGTAGACCAGCGGCACGTCGTAGCGGCGCGCGATGCCGGAGAAGATCTCCCACCGCGCACGTCGCTTGCCCGCGTTGAACGGCGATGCGGAGATGTTGAGCAGCAGCTCCGCGCCTTGGCGCACCAGGTCGTCGACCGGATTGCCGCAGTACATCTTCTTGCCGAAGACGTCGTCGTCGAACCAGAAGTCCTCGCAGATCGAGACGCCCACGCGGGTGCCGGCGATCTCGACGAGGTGCACCTCGCATCCAGGCTCGAAATAGCGCAGCTCGTCGAAGACGTCGTAGGTTGGCAGCAGCATCTTTTTCTGCTCGAGCAGCACCCGCCCGTTACGCGCCACGATGGCCGCGTTGTGCAGCGGCTTGCCGCACCAGTACGTCGTCCGGATGGGGCAGCCGAAGATCAGCGTCACGTCGCCGGTCATGGCCGCGAGCGAGTCGCGGATCTCCAGCGCGCATTCGATGAAATAAGGCCGGTCGAGCAGATCGCGAGGCGGATAGCCGGTCACCGCGAGCTCGGGGACCAGCACGACATCCGCGCCCGCCTGTACGCCCTCGTCGTAGGCGCGGCGGATCAGCTCGGCGTTCGCGCCCAGCGCACCAACCGTGGAATTGATCTGGCCGATGTAGACCTTCATGGGCTCCCGTTTCCAACGGAGCTCAATAGGGTCAGACCCGGAAACTCTACTTGAGTCCCGCCCCGCACCCCTTAAGTAGAGTTTCCGGGTCTGACCCTACCTGACTCCGTTCACAGAAAGTTTTGTTAACCCCGACAAACCTTCGACCACTCGCCACGTCTCTAGGGTTCGAATACACCGTATCTCAAATCGGCGCGCGGGGGGATCCATGAAGCACATCGCGACCGTCCTCTTTCTGATTTGCATTTCAGTGCCCGCTGTCCGCGCCCAGGAGGCAACGCCGCGGCCGACGTATCGGGCCGTGCGCGCCGCGCAGGCGCCGGTGATCGACGGCGATCTCTCCGATGCCGTCTGGCAGAGCGCACCCGAGGCCACCGGCTTCACGCAGCGCGATCCGAACGAGGGCCAGCCCGCCACGCAGCAGACGCGGATCAAAGTTGCGTACACCGACGAGGCGATCTACTTCGGCGCGGTGATGGAGGACGACGGCAAGGTCACGCCGCTCCTTGCCCGCCGCGACAGTGACCTCAACAACGGGGACTACATCCGCATCAGCATCGACTCGCAGCACGACCGTCTGAATGGCGCGGCGTTCGTCGTGAATGCCTCGAACGTTCAGATGGACATGATTCTCTACAACGACATCTACGACGACATCAGCTGGGATGCGGTGTGGGACTCGGCGACGAAGATCACGGAGAAGGGCTGGGTCGCGGAGGTGCGGATTCCGCTGTCGCAGTTGCGGTTCCCGGACAGGCAGGTCCACACGTGGGGCCTCAACGTCAGCCGCTGGCAGGCACGCCTGCGGGAGAGCACGCGACTCGTGCACACTCCGAAGACGGAGTCGGGGTTCGTGTCGCGCTTCGCCGATCTCGAGGGCATCGAAGGGATCAAACCGAGGCGCGCGTTCGAGCTCATGCCGTACGGAGTCGCCCGCTCGGACCTCTACAGCCGCGCGAACAACCCGTTCATCCCTGCCTCCGAGCATCGCGTCGACGCGGGCGTCGACCTCAAGTACGGCCTCACGTCGACGCTCACGCTCACCGGCACGATCAACCCTGATTTCGGTCAGGTCGAGGTCGATCCCGCGGTCCTCAATCTCTCGCAGTTCGAGACCTCGTTCCCGGAGAAGCGCCCGTTCTTCACCGAGGGTGCGAGCGTCTTCCGCTTCGGCAATGGCCCCGCGAATTCGCGGTGGGGCTTCAACATGTGGTTTCCGACCTTCTTCTACTCGCGCCGCATCGGCCGTGCGCCGCAGGGCTTCATCGACGCGGACCACGTCGACACTCCCGGCGAGACGACGATCCTCGGCGCCGCGAAGATCACCGGCAAGGTCGGCAAGGGCTGGACGGTCGGCTTTCTCGACGCGCTCACGGACAAGGAAGAAGGATGGTGGCGGGTTGGCGATGACGTCGGGAAACAGACCGTCGAGCCGATGACGAACTACCTCGTCGCCCGAGCCACGAAGGAGTACGGGAAGGACTCGCGCGCGGGATTCATGTTCACGTCCGTGAACCGGAAGCTGAGTGACAACCTTGAGGGGTCTCTGCGCGAAAGCGCGTACTTTGGCGGAGTCGATGGCTATTCGCTCTTCAAGGACAAGGCCTGGATCCTCGAGTGGCTCGCTGGCGGCTCCCTCGTCCAGGGCTCGGAGGATGCGATTGCCTCGACCCAGCTGAGCGGCGCGCGCTACTTCCACCGTCCCGACGCCGATCACCTCGAGTACGACCCGACGCGCACATCGCTCTCCGGCTGGATGGGGCGGGTCATGCTCGCCAAGCAGCAGGGGAAGTGGCGGCCCAACATCCAGGTCCAGATGCTCTCCCCCGGCCTCGAGATCAACGACCTCGGATTTCTCCCGCGCACCGACGCGGTCTCGACCCATGCCGTGCTGCACTACCTGAACACCGATCAGACGAAGTACACGCGCGAGATCAGCGCGTGGGTCGGCAAGTATCAGAACTGGAACTTCGACAAGGACCTGACCGCGAATGGCGTGTCGTCGAACATCTACGTGCAGCTCAAGAACTACTGGTCGGTCTACATGTGGGGCGGTGGCCAGGTCGACCGCATCGATGACCGCATCACCCGAGGCGGTCCGGCGATGTTGTATCGCGGGCACCGCTACGTGGGCGGCGGCTTCGGCAGCGACTCGCGGAAGAAGTTCAGTGCCTCCATCGAGACCGAAAGCGTCGTCGACGGCTTCGACGGCACGTTCCGGATGTATTGGACCTCGTTGACCTACCGGCCGACGCCGGCCATCCGCATCTCCCTGACCCCGTCGTTCCGGCGACTGCACGAAGTCGCCCAGTATGTGACGCAGGTCGCCGATCCTTCCTACGAGGCGACCTATGGGAAGCGGTACATTTTTGCCACGCTCGATCAGCGGACCCTGGACATCGGTCTCCGGACGGAGTGGACGATGAACGCGCGCCTTTCCGCGCAGCTCTACCTGCAGCCGTTCGTCGCCAGCGGCGATTACAGCGGCTTCAAGTACCTCACGCGTGCTCGTGACGACGAGTTCACGCCGATCGAGGGCGTCCGTGAGACGGAGGAGGCGGGCAATCCCGACTTCAACTTCCGCAGCGTGCGCGGGAGCGCGGTCGTGCGCTGGGAGTTCCGTCCCGGATCGGCGATGTATGTGGTGTGGAGCGAGAACCGAGCCGACGTCGCGCCGTACGGCGACTTCCGGGTCCGCCGCGACTTCGGCGCGCTGCCCGACGCGCCGTCACAGGACGTGTTCCTGGTGAAGTTCTCCTACTGGCTGCCGATCTAGTTGACAGTTGGCAGTTGGCAGTCGGCAGTTGGCAGGAGCCCCCCGCCCAACTACCTGCCAACTACGGGGGCGGGAGGGTCTCCTGCCAACTGTCAACTGTCAACTGCCAACCGCCAACCTATAATCTCCCCATGAGCGACGACTTCGGCACTATCAGCGCCCGGCGCGGCGATCGTGCGAAAGAGATCGAGGTTCTGCGCAAGCATCGCGAATCGCTCGTGAAGATGCTCGAGGACGTCGACGCGCAGCTCCGCGAGCTCGAGATTTTCGACACCCCCGGCGCAAGGCCGCTCGTGACGACGCCGGACTATGAAGAGCCGGGGGTGGCGCAGGCAGGCAGCGGTCTGCGCGTCCTTCTGATCATCGGCGCAGCCCTGCTCGCGCTGGTGCTCATCGCGTGGCTCATCTGGCGCGCGAGCTCCGATCGGCCTGCCGCGACGGGCACGGTTGCCGAGGAAACCGTCACGGACGCAACAACGCCCGCGACGATCACGGAAGCGCCTGAGATCGAGGCGCTCACCGTCACGCCTTCGTCGCGCGACTACGGGCTCGTTCGGAAGGGTACGCGCGTGACGCGGCAGTACGAGGTTGCGAACAACACCGAGGAGCCGATCTCCATCACTGTGGCCCGCTCAGCCTGCCGCTGCCTCTACTACGAGCACGCGCCGGTCATCCCACCGATGGCGAAGGACTCCGTGACGGTGACGGTCGACGGCGCGAAGGCGAAAGCGGGGACGCTGCGCGAGTCAATCCGCGTGACGGCGAAATCCGACCCATCCGTTGGAACATCGTTCGACGTAATCGCAACCGTCCGGTGACATTCGGCGGAACACGGTTACCGAACGGCCGTGTTCTAATGCGCGCCGTGAAGCGACCCCTCGGGTTTTTACTCGTATTCCTCGTGTGCTCAACAGTTTCCGGGCAGGACGCACCGCTGACACTCGAGCGGGCGGTGACCCTAGCCCTGGAGCGGAACGAGCGCGCCGCGATCGCCGATACGACGGTCGAGGCCGCCGAGGCGCGCGTGAGCCGCGCCCGCACCGCGTTCTTCCCCCGCGTCGATATCCTCGGCAACTGGCGCACCGACTATCCGGATCCCACCGACCGCACCCTCTCGACCTCCGCCCTCCTCACCCAGCCGATCTTCGATGCGCGCGTGTTCCCGTTTTTCCGCCAGGCGCGCTATCAGCGCGACGCCGCTCGTTTCGGCGCCGACGAGAGCAAACGGCTCCTTGGATTCGACGCGGCGGTGGTATTCCTCAACACGCTCAGCTTCGAGCAGGTCGAGCTTGCCGCCGGGCGCCGCCGCGATTTCGCGCAGAGGAACCTCGAAGATGTCCGCGCACGTTTCGAGGCCGGACTCGTCAGCTCGAACGACGTGACCCGCGCGGAGCTCGAGCTCGCGACCGCCGTGCGTGGCGTCGCCGAGGCGGCGGGCAACGTCCAGGCGGCGCGCGTCGATCTCGAGAATCTTCTGAAGACCGACATCGACGGACCTCTTGCGCGCCCCACGGCTCTCCTCGAAGCGGCCGCCACGCCACCGGCGACGGACGTCCCGACCGCCCAGCAGCGTCGTGGAGACATCGCCGCGGAGCGGGCGAGCGTCGAGGCATTGCGTGCGTTCGCCGACGAGCCGCGCGCGCGCTTCTTCCCTTCCGTCGGGCTGAGCGCCCAGACGCGCAACATCAACGACGGTCCGATCACCTCGCGCGAGCAGGACGGCTTCGTCGGCCTCACGTTCGCGTGGCCGGTTCTCGACGCCGGCGTGCGCGGCGCGGAGCGGCGCGAGCGCGAGGCGCTCGTGCGCGGCGCCGAGCTGGAGCTCGAGGCGTCGCTCCGCGGCGTCGAGCGGGAGCTCGCCAGCGCCGCGGTGCGGTTGAGCACCGAACATGCTGCGCTTCGCGAAGCGACGGCGGCCGTCCGCGCCGCGCGCAAAAACGCGGAAGAGACGACGATCCTCTATCGCGAGGGCCTCGCGAGCGCACTCGAGCTCGCCGACGCAACGCAGCAACTCTTCGAGGCCGAAGTGGCGGAGGCGACGGCCACGTATCGCATGGCCCTCGCGTACCTGTCGTTACGCGAGGCAAGCGGTGATGGCCCCGCCGGCGTTGCAGGCGCCGCGGGCGCTGGTGAAAGGTAGAAGAGAAAAGGTGAAAGAGAAAAACATCATGCGCAGCGCGAAGCGGTCCCCCGTCTCCACTTTTCTCTTTTCCCTTTTCTCTTTGACCTTCGTGTCGTTCGTGTCTCTGACCTTCGTGTCCTGCTCCAAGGGCGAAGCCGAGGCAAGGGGCGGCCCCGGCAGCCGGAAGAGCATGGAGTTCCCGGTCGAGGTGAAGCCGGTCGAGTCGCGGCGTGTCGAGTACACCGTGACCGCCGTCGGCTCTCTCGACGCGTTCGAGCGTGTCGCTGTCACGGCGCGGGTCGCGGGCGCCGTCGAGCGCGTCAACTTCCGCGAGGGCCAGCTGATCAATCCGGGGCAGGCGCTCGTGGAGATCGAGCCGGAGCGGTACCGCCTCGCCGTCGCCGCCGCCGAGGCCACGCTGGAGAAGGCGGGCGCGGCGCAGGGCGAGGCGCAGGCAGGCTACTCGCGGCGTCAGGCCGCGAGCGAGAAGAACCCGGGACTGATTCGCGGCGAAGAGATCGAGACCTGGCGGACGAGAGTCCAGAGCACCGCGGCCGAGGTGTCGCAGGCGCAGGCGGCGCTCGCGCAGGCAAAGCTCAATCTGCGCGACGCCTTCGTGCGCGCGCCGGTGGCGGGGATCATCCAGACCCGCACGGTCGAGACGGGGCAGTACGTTCCGGTCGGGACCGTGCTCGCGACGCTCATGCGCCGGGATCCGCTGCTGCTGCGTTTCCAGGTTCCGGAGCAGGACGCGCTGCCGCTGCGCACGGGCATGATCGTCCGGTTCAACGTCGCCGAAGGGGAGACGCAGCACGAGGCGCGCGTCACGCACGTTGCGGCCGCCGCCAGCCAGGCCTCGCGCATGGTCGATGTCACCGCGAACGTGCTCAACGCGAACCGTCCCGATCTGCGGCCCGGCGCCTTCGCCCGCGTCACCGTCCCGATCGCATCCTCGCGCGAGGCCCCGGTCATCCCGCAGACCGCCATCAGACCGAGTGAGAAAGGTTTCCTCGCCTACACAGTGGAAGGTGGCGTGGCGCGCCAGCGCATCCTTACATTGGGGATGCGCACGGCCGACGGACAGGTGGAAGTGAAACAGGGGCTCACGCCCGGGGAAACGCTCGTGATTCGCGGCGCGGAAGCGCTGCGGGATGGCGCGAAGGTGAAGGTCACGCAGTAGAACGGAGTCGTCTCAAAGTCTCAAAGTCTCAAAGTCTCAACGACCCCGCAACGAACCTCTTTGAGACTTTGCGACTTTGAGACTTTGAGACTCCGAGTCGAGGCAAGCCCATGAAAATAACGGAAGCCTGCATCAAAAACCCGGTCTTCGCGTGGATGCTCATGCTCGCGACGGTGGTGTTCGGCGGTGTCGCGGCGACGCGCATCGGCATCTCGCAGTTTCCGGACGTCGACTTCCCTACGATCAGCGTGAGTGCCGGCTGGGAGGGCGCGGCGCCGGAAGTCATCGAGCACGACGTCGTCGAGCCGATCGAAGAAGCGCTGATGCAGGTCGAGGGCGTGCGCAACATCACCTCCACGTCGCGCCAGGGCTCGGGCAACGTCACCGTCGAGCTCGACCTCGCGCGCGACGTCGACCTCGCCCTGCAGGATGTCCAGGCCCGCGTCGCGCAGGTCCAGCGCCGCCTGCCGCGGGACATCGAGCCGCCGGTCGTCTCCAAATCGAATCCGGAAGACCAGCCGATCATGTGGATCGGTCTGTCCGGTCCCTACGCACCGCAGGTTCTCGCCGACTACGCCCGCTATCGCATCAAGGAGAAGCTGCAGACGGTTCCCGGCGTCGGGGAGATCATGTCCGGGACGGTCGATCGCAACGTGCGCATCTGGATCGACTCGGACAAGCTCGATGAGCGCCGCGTCACCGCGGGCGAAGTGCTCCGGGCGATCCAGCAGCAGCACGTCGAGCTGCCTGCCGGCCGCCTCGAGACTGCCGGGCGCGAGGTGAACGTCCGCGTCCTCGGCGAGGCCTTCGACCTCGTGGAGTTTCGCCGCCTCGTCGTGAAAGATGTGGAAGGCTCGCCGGTCTACCTCAGCGACGTAGCCATCGTCGAAGACGGCTTCGAGGACATCCGTCGCCTCTCGCGCGTCAACGGCGAGCCGGCGCAGGGGATGGGCATCCGCAAGCAGCGCGGCTCGAACGCCGTGGCTGTCGCCAAAGGGGTGAAGGCGACGATCGCGGAGATTCAGACGACCCTGCCGGAAGGCATGGAGCTCGGCGTCAATTTCGACTCCACGAAGTTCATCGAGGAGTCGGTGCACGAGATCCAGTTCGAGTTGCTGCTCTCGGTCATCCTGACGGCATTCATCTGCTGGCTGTTCCTCGGCTCGTTCGGCGCGACGGTGAACGTCATCATGGCCATCCCGATGTCGCTGCTGGGGACGGTTGCGTGCATCTACTTCTTCGGTTTCACGCTGAACACGTTCACGCTCCTCGGACTGGCCCTCGCGGTCGGCATCGTCGTCGACGACGCGATCATGGTCCTCGAGAACATCTTCCGGCACGGCGAGATGGGCAAGGACCGCGTGACCGCGGCGCGGGAGGGGACGGCCGAGATCAGCTTCGCGGCGCTGGCGGCTACGCTGGCGGTCTGCGCGATCTTCCTCCCGGTCGTCTTCATGCAGGGGATCATCGGAAAGTTCTTCCTGCAGTTCGGCGTGACGCTCTGCATCGCGGTGCTGCTCTCGTACGTCGAGGCCGTGACGCTCGCTCCGGCGCGCTCCGCGCAGATGCTGAATGCGGGACAGGTGCGGCAGTCGAAGCTCGGCCACCTCGTCGACGTCGCCTTCGACAAGCTGGCGGCGCGTTACGCGAAGGTGCTGGCCTTGGGCCTCAAGGCGCCGGTGACGGTCCTTCTGCTCGCGCTCGGGGTCTTCGGCCTGTCGATCTTCGTGTTCAAGAACCTGCCCAGCGAGTTCGTCCCCTCGCAGGATCAGAGCCGGCTGATGGTGCGCCTGCAGACCTCCGTCGGCGCGAACATGGAAGAGACCGACCGCGTGTTCCGCCGCGCCGAGCAGTACCTGATGAATCAACCCGAGGTCCTGCGCGTGTTCGGGTTCGTCGGAGGGTTCGGCGGCGGCAGCGTGAATACCGGCATCCTCTTCGTGACCATGATCCCGCCCAACGAGCGTGTGCCGCAGCAGGAGTTTGCGGCCCGCATCCGCAAGGAGCTCAATTCGTATCCGGGCGCGCGCGCGGTCGTGCAGGATCTCTCGCAGCAGGGCTTCACCGCTCAGCGCGGGTTCCCGATCGAGTTCTCGGTGCGCGGCCCGGAGTGGGAGAAGCTGATCGAGATCTCGACGGACCTGCGCGAGAAGCTGGCCTCGAGCGGATTCGCCACTGACGTCGACACGGACTATCAGGTCGGCATGCCGGAGCTGCGCATCGTTCCCGACCGCGACCGCGCCGCCGATCTCGGCGTGCCGGTCGAGGAGGTGGCGACGACGATCAACGCGCTCGTCGGCGGCGTGCGCTCGGGCAAGTACTCGACGGGCGGGCGGCGCATCGACATCCGTACGCGCCTGCTCGCGAATCAGCGCACGCGGCCCGAGGATCTCGCACGACTGCGGGTGAGGACGGCGTCGGGCGAGCTCGTCCCGATGTCGTCGCTGGTGAAAGAAGACGAGCGTCCGGCGCTGCAGTCGGTGACGCGCCGCGACCGCGAGCGCGCGATCTCGATCTATGGCAACGTCGCCCAGGGCAAATCGCAGGGCGATGCGCTCGCCTACATCGAGTCCATCAGTCAAGACCTGCCTCCAGGCTACCGCGCGGTCCTCGGCGGTTCGTCGGTGGCGTTCCGCGAGTCCATGAGCCAGCTCATGTTCGCCCTCGTCCTCGGACTGGTCGTGGCGTACATGGTCCTGGCATCGCAGTTCAACTCATTCCTGCATCCGCTGACGGTGCTCTCGATCGTCCCGTTGTCCATCGCCGGTGCGGCCTTCGCGCTGCTCATCACCGGAAAGAGTCTGAACATCTTCTCGATGATCGGACTGCTGCTGCTCATGGGCATCGCCAAGAAGAACTCGATCATCCTCGTCGACTACGCCGTGCAGGGACAGCGCGAGCGCGGGCTGTCCGCGCTGGACGCGATGATGAAGGCCGGGCCGGTGCGACTCCGCCCGATCCTCATGACCACGACGGCCACGATGATGGCGGCTGTCCCCCCGGCGCTCGCTCTCGGACCGGGCGCGGAGACGCGCGGCCCGATGGCGGTCGCGATCATCGGAGGCCTGATCATCTCGACGACGCTCTCGCTCCTCGTGGTCCCCGCGTTCTTCGTAGTCGCGGACAACCTGAAGATGAGGCTCGCGGCGTTGTTCCATCGCGAGGTCGAGAAAGAGGTCGAGGAGGCCCCGGCGCACTAGGGCTTCGCAGGCTCTGAGGGCGCGCGTAGAATCCGTCCGATGCTCACGCCCCGACTCGAGATTCGCTCGCCGACGCCGGCATCGCGGTTCCAGTTCCTGACCTTGCCGGGATACTCCGGCTCGGGGCCGGAGCATTGGCAGACGCTGTGGGAGCGTAACGATCCTTCGTTCGTGCGCGTCGAGCAGCGGGATTGGGATCATCCCGACGCACAGGAATGGGCGGTGGCGATCGAGGCCGCGATCCGCGGTGCGGCCAAGCAAGTGGTTCTCGTCGCGCACAGTTGCGGCGTCGCGGCGGTCGCGCACTGGGCGAGGCTCTTCGCGCCGGACAGCGGCGTCGCCGGGGCGTTTCTCGTCGCACCGCCCGACCTCGACCGCAAGGACCTCGAAGGGGCGATCTGCGCGTTCGGGCCCGCGCCGCTCGATCCGCTGCCGTTCCCGTCGATGCTCGTCGCGAGCGAAGACGACCCTTACTGCGAGGTCGGCAGGGCGCGCGCCCTCGCGAGCGCGTGGGGCGCATCATTCGTCTCCGCCGGGAACCGCGGTCACATCAACACCGCCTCGGGGCACGGGCCATGGCCCGAGGGGAGACGGCTGCTGAGCGCGTTCGCGACGCAGTTGAAGTTCGGGCCGGCCGCTACTGAGACACCTTACTAGCGGCAGAATGTCAGGCGCGTTGCGCCGCTCGAAGCCCGTAACCCGCGAGTGCATCCGTGACGTGCCGTAAGGCGGAGCAACCAGCGCCGCCGGCCGTGCCGGCCTACTGAGTGATCTGCCGGAAGCCCGCGGCGATCAGGATCTCCGCGGCTTTTGACGCATCGCTGTCCTTCACGAACACCCAGTCGCGCGTGAACGCCGACACCACCAGGATGTCGAGCCCCGCGTCGCGGAACGGCGCGGAGATCGAAGCGATGAACCCGACGCAGTAGAAAGGGTTCGCGCAGTCGATCGAGACCAGCTGCCAGCGGTCGGGATTCACCTCGATCGCGTCGATGTCCTCGAGGTATTGCGTGACCACGGTCGTCTCCTTCTCGTCGCGCGCGATGAGGAGGTGCCGGTCGATGTTTCGGACGGCCCGGGCCGAGGCCCAGAAATATGTACCGGCGAAGCGGAACTTACTATCGGCGATGATGTCTTCCAGAACGCGACTGCTCACGGCCGTCATTGTAGTGGCGCTCGCGCTGCCCTTGTTCGCCGATCCGCGTGTCATCCCTCTCGTTGTCAGCGGCGCGAAGAAGCAGGTCGGCGTGACTCGAGGCTACGACCCGGCGTACCGGCGCATCGGCTATCCCAACGGAGACGTGCCGCGCGAGACCGGCGTCTGCACGGACGTGATCATCCGCGCGTACCGCCATGCCGGCGTCGACCTGCAGGTCCTCGTGCATCAGGACATGAAGGGGAACTTCTCGAAGTATCCGAAGAACTGGGGCCTGCGCCGCCCCGACACGAACATCGATCACCGCCGCGTGCCAAATCTCGCGACGTTCTTCACGCGTCGCGGCGCAAAGATGCCCGTGACGCGCCGCGGCGCGGACTACGAGCCCGGAGACATCGTGACCTGGAGGCTCTCCTCGGGCGTCCCGCACATTGGCCTGGTCTCGGACGTGCGCGTGCCGAACACGGATCGCTACCTCGTCGTGCACAACATCGGCGCGGGCACGCGGATCGAGGACGTGCTCTTCGCGTATGCGCTCACGGGGCACTACCGATGGCGGCGTTGAGCTCCTCCGCCTTCTCCACGTTCGATAGGTGAGCCGCACCGGCGAGCTTCACCAGCCGCGCGTTCGGAATCGCGGCGGCCATGCGCTCGGCATCCGCCGGCGGTGTGATCGTGTCGTCCTCGCCGACGACGATGAGCGTCGGGACGTCGATGGATGGCAGCAGCGGCGATGAGTCGGGACGCTCGGCCATCGCCCGCAGTGAGGCAGTCACGAAGTCCGGCGACGCCGACATCATCACCTCGCGCACGAATTCACGCATGTCCTCCGGTGCGGAGGCGGTGAGCATCTTCGGCAGCATCGACTCGACGATCGGCGCGACGCCCTCGCGCTGCGCCTTTTCGATCATCTCGTGGCGTCCCTTGCGCGTTTCGTCCGTGTCCGCGGTCTCGCGCGTGTCGATGAGAATCAGCCCGGACACGCGCTCAGGGAAGAGGCGCATCGCCGCGAAGCAGATGTAGCCGCCCATCGACAACCCGGCGAAGGTCGCCTTCTCGATGCCGCGCGCATCGAGCTGATCGACCGCGAATCGCGCGTAATCCTCCATCGACTCCCGCGGAGGGAGGTCGGGCATCACGTGCTTGACACCTCGTATCGAAAGTTGCTTCGCGAAGATGGCGGAGGTGAGAGGGAAGCCATGGAGCCAGAGGATGGTGTTCATCGCGCCTCACAGGATAACGTGCCTCGGCCGGCACGGCCGGCAGCGCTGGCGTTCGCGAACGGCGCCAACGATGTCTCGAAAGGGACTGCCACGCTCGTCGGCTCCGGAGTCTCGACCGCAGAGATCAGTTCATCGTAAAAGCAGTTTGTGCAGCTGGATCAGGGGATCGCGTAAGATCCGTACCCAATCGGTGAGTGAATACCAGTACTACGAGTTTCAGGCCATCGATCGGCGGCTCACCGCCGTCGAGATGGCCGAGCTGCGAGCATTCTCGACTCGCGCGCGGATCACGTCGACTTGTTTCGTGAACGACTATCAGTGGGGTGGGTTCAAGGGAAACGAAGACACGTGGATGGACAAATACTTCGACGCGTTCCTCTACTTCGCGAACTGGGGAGCTCACACGCTCATGCTGCGGGTCCCCGCTCCCCTGCTCGATGCGAAGACAGCGGGGCCCTATTGCGTCGGTGAATCCGCCTCCGTCCGCGAGCGAAACGGAAAGACGATCCTCACGTTCATCTCCGAAGACGATGAACCCGATGACGACTGGGATGATCAGACCGCCGCGCTTTCAGCATTGATTCCGATTCGAGCGCAATTGGCTCAGGGCGATCTCCGAAGTCTGTACATCGGCTGGCTTCATTGTGCGCAGGCTGGAGAGCTGGAACACGAGGACATCGAGCCACCGGTTCCGCCTGGGCTCGGAGATCTGGATGGATCCCTTGAGCGCCTGGTCGACTTTCTGCGAGTGGACATCGATCTGCTCGAGGTCGCCGCGGCGGCCAGCCCCGCCAAACCCGCGCAGACTCTTACCCGCAAGGCGATTCAGCAGTGGATCGCCGAACACCCTCTCGCTGAGAAGGATGGCTATCTCGAGCGGTTCATTGCTGCGGAAGAGCCGGCACTCGCGACCGAGCTTCAGCGCCTCATCGCACATCGGAATGCCGCGACTACCCCATAGCCGGTATGCCTCGATCCACTCCCAACCATGGGGAGGCGAATCCGGGAGCGGAAGATCGACAATGGGAATCGACTGCCGATGTCGTCCGCGCAAACAGATGGCGATGATCTGGTCGGCGGGTGTGAGATCGACCCGCTCGACGATGACGGGCACGCCGAGAACAATCACCTCGAACGGGACAGCCACGTTGTCCTCGATCTTCGTGAACCAGCCGGTGACCTTCTCCGAGTCGTTGTAGCAGTCGACAGTTGCTTCCTCGATCATCTCCTCGAATCTGATCTTCGAAATGCGAGGAACGCGTGTCATGACGGTCCTCTCCGGCGTTGTGACAAACCCCGCAGAATGGCATCGAGAACCGAATCGAGCTCTTTCCCCACGTCCTCGGCGAGAAAGCGCAGTACCCAATAGCCGTTCTCCTGCAGCAGCCGATCCTTGTGACGGTCGCGGCGCCATGCGGCTGCATCCGACAGGTGCTGCGCGCCATCGATCTCGATCGCGACACGCGCGTCGCCGCACAACAAGTCGACTTCCATCTCGCCTCGTGCGTCGAATGCGATCGGCAATCTGGCGTTCAGCTCGAAACATCCCCGAGTGTCATTCAACGTTTCCAATCGCCGATACAGGAACGCCTCGGTTGCGCTACGCGCCCGATCGGCGCCCACGGCCTCCGAGGAAGGTGATCGAGCCGCATGAACGAACAGGTTCGCCAGCGGCGCATCGACTCCGTCGCGAATGAGTCGGCGCACGCTCGCGGAGTAGTCGTGTTTCCAGCCCGGATCGGATGGGAGAGGGACGTCGGCCGGCCAGCCGGGAACCGCGCTTGCGGGAAGAACGATCGTATAGCCCACGGCTTCGTAGCCACGGCAACGACGGTCGAACATACGCGCCAGCATCGGCGCATTCAGATCCGCGTAGTCGTACACCCGGACCTCGCGCTTGCTGTCGTAGAGACGATGGAGCCTGCCGGCGTATTGAGCGATGGTGCCGCGCCACGAAACTGGAAGCGTGAGCATGAGCGTGTCCAGCCGCGCGTCGTCGAACCCTTCGCCGATGTATTTTCCTGTCGCCAGCAGCACGCGGTCCTCGTCGCGCGGAATCGCCGCCAATTCTTCGGCGACGGCCGCGCGCTGCTTCCGGCCCATTCCACCGCGAAGGACCAGCAGATGCCGAACCTTTCCTGAGAGATGACTCGCCAGGCGATCGAGGTGATCGTTGCGCTCGGTGAGGACGAGCGGCGAGCGGCCGGCACGGACCGCCTCGATGACGTCGTCGCAAATTTGCGTGTTCCGCAACTCATCGTCGATCAGCTCGCGGTAAAGGCTTTGGAACTCCAACCGCTGATCCGCGCTCGCCGAAACACGCGATTGGAAAGGCGTGGGGCGGACGAAGACGGTGTGCTCGAACGGCCGAACGGCAGCCTGGTCCCGCGCATTGACACGATGGCGGATCGGGCCGCACTGCATGAAGATGATCGGATGATGGCCGTCTTTCCGGGCAACGGTCGCCGACAACCCGGCGACGAACCGAGCTTTCGCACGTCGAGCCACCTGCTCGAAGCTGTACGCCGGCAGGTGATGACATTCGTCCACGATCAGATGGCCGTACTCGCCGACGCGATCGTCGACCACTCCCTTGCGCCCGAGGCTCTGAATGAGAGCAACGTCGAGCGTGCCGGTCGCTCGATCTCGCCCCCCGCCGATCTGACCGATCGCACCTGCTGGCAACTCGAGAAATGACGAGAGTCGCTCCATCCATTGGTCGAGCAGTTGCCGCCGGTGCACGAGGACCAGCGCATTGACACCGCGCTGCGCGATGAGCCACGCGGCGATGACCGTCTTCCCGAACGCCGTCGTGGCGGACAGCACGCCGGTGTCGTGGGCCAGCATCGCCTCGGCCGCGATCCTCTGTTCCGGACGAAGCTCTCCTCGGAATGCGGCGCGGAGAGGCAATCCCGGGAAACGCTCATCGCGGACGACGGGAGTGACCTTCAGCTCCGAAAGCAGTTCCAGCAGCTCGCCGCGGCATCCGCGCGGCAGGCCGATGTGTTGCGGATGATCCTCGGCGCAGCCGATGATCCGCGGCTTGTCGTAGGTCGGCAGCCGCATCGCCTGCGCCTTGTAGAACTCGGGATTCTGAAACGCCGCGAGCCGGAGCAGGCGGTTTCGGAGCGGTGGAGGGAGTGACTCCTTGGCGACATAGATCTCGTTCCCCAGCACCACCTCCAGCGTACGGGGCAAGCCCGGAATCGCCGGCTGTTTCCGATGGCGCGAGGGAGGGGCCGCCCATGGCTCATCCGCGTCATCCTCGGCCGCCGGGAAGCGCACGCCCACGATGCGCCCCCTTCGCTCGGCTTCGCGCACGATCGCTTCCACTCGGAACCGGCCGATCTTCTTGACGTTAGACAGAAAGGCCCACTGATCGGGATGCGGCATCAACTCGTCGTCGACGAAAACGCTGTTCCCTCGATCGCGAGCCTGCTTCTGCAACGGCAACGCGATCAGATTGCCGAACCCGCCGTTGGGCAGCGTGTCCTGATTCGGAAAGAAGCGGTCGTACGAATCGAATCCCGCTTCGGGACGACGCTCCATCGTCTCTGTGAGAATGGACGACCCGAGCCTGCGCGCCAGTGCGGCCGGGATGGCCTCGTCGAAGAAGAGCCACACATGGCCGCCCTCGCCGGAACGCGAGCGCTCGAAGGCAGCGGGCAGCTCCAGCCGGCGGCACGTCTCGACGAACGCGCTCGCGTCCTCGCGCCAGCCCGCCTTGTCGAAGTCGACGGCCAGAAAGAAGCACGACTCGTCGCGGAGCATCGCATACACGCCCGCGACGAACGGCTGGCCACCGTCGTCGCGTCCCGACAAGTGCCAGCGAATCACGTCATCGCTCACCGCCAGAAAGCGTTGGTGTGAACAGTCCGCGCATCGAATCCGCGGCTTCTCGCAGATCCCTCGCAACCACTCGTTGGCACAGGCCGGCGCGTACCCCGACTTCCCCGTCTTCCGGCTCTCGAATCGACGCGCGTAGACGTCTTCGCGGCCTCGGAAGAGAGAGCGGAACAGAGCGATCTTCGCCTCGGATGGGGACTGGAGATGGACTGTGGGTTCTGCTCGCTCCTGCGACATGGCTGATCGATCTCACCATAAGCGATTTTCCGTCAGGCCGGCGCCGCGGGCCGGCGCCGCGGCCCACTAGTGTCCTGTCACGGCTAAGAACGTCGTCGGTGTGATCCACCCACTCCGCGTCTGGTGCAATCAGACGCGCTCGCCGTTCAGTCGGTGAACGCGATCACTTCGGCAGTCTGTCGAGGAGATCTCTCTCCGCGAGGCTGAGCTCGCGCTCGACGGCGGGGTTCTCTTCGATCAGCGTTTGAGCGTCCGCGAGATCGCGCAGTCTCTTCGAGCGACGCCGCTCGGGATCGCTTCCGGCGCGGAGCTTCTCGTGCAGGAGGTCAATGACTCGAATCACGCGAAGGGGCACGTCGTCGATGACGATCTCGTCGGCGACGGAGACCGCGGGTGCGAGCAGCGGATCGTCTGTGAATTGGACCGGTGTGCCGTCAGCGGCCAACCAGTTCTCCGAATGCATGAAAACGCCGTCGATCCGGAACCCTGCCGCGATGAGGGCATCCCGCGGAATGTCGCCGCGTGAAACGACGGCGACATCGATATCGAGCGTGGTGCGCTTCCTGCTGGTGCACCTGGACAGCCAGTCCTCCGATGATCGCGTAGGGCACCTGCGCGTCACGAAGAACGCGGCACAGCGCCAGAAGAGCGGGTCGTTTGCTCTCTTCCATTTCGCCCCTCAACCAGTGCCACTGCCGATCCAGCAGAAATCCTGCTGCGAGACCAGAGCTCATGACGATCATTCTACGCGGTGCCGCCGTTTCTCACGGCGGCACCCATTCGTCGTGGATTCTGAGGCGGTCCATGGCTTCCACCCCGCGTAGAAGAACGGCTTCCCTCGATCAAGCTCGACCTGCTGGTCGCTGATTCTGTCGTCGTCGAGATCAAGGCGGTATCAACGATCGAGGCCGTCCACGAAGTACAGCTTCTCACCTACATGAAACTCGGTGGCTGGAAACTCGCCTACTCCTCAACTTCAACGTCCCTTTTCTGAAGGACGGCATCCGCCGCCGTGTCCTCTGACTCCGTCCCACTCTGTGCTCTCTGTGGCTCTGTGGTGGTCCCCCGTCTGACTGGTATTGCAACGAGCAATGCTCCGGCCGCCGCGTAAACGCCGACGGCTCCTGCGACGTCGAACACCGCCAGCGCAACGAGCGGACCGGCGGCAGCGCCGGCGTCGCGCGCGATTCCAAGGCGGGCCAGCGCCTGGACGCGCTCGAGACCGGCGTGTCTCGCCGCGGAAACGGGGATGGTCGTGCTCGTGACGGCGGCGCCGCAGCAGAGCAGAACGGCTCCGGCGATGGTGCTGTCGCAGGCGATGAAGAACGCGCCTGTCGCGGCGACCGTGAAGCCGGCGATGGTGGCGACGCCTCCGCCGAATCGATCGGCCGCGTGTCCGCTGATCGGCGCGAGCACGACCATGGCGATGCGCTTGAAGGCGAGCAGCATTCCCGCGCCGAGCACGGCGCCGCTCACGTCCGCCGATCTCGCGAGGAGCAGCCCGATGGTCGCCGGGAAGACCCCGTCCAGGACGAAGCCCGCGACGGCGCTGAGCCACTCGTGGCCCGTTGGCCTTGGCGACCTGCGCCGCGACGCAAGATGGATGCGCGCGTCAGGGAGCAGCGTCGCGATGGCGACGCCGAGGAGGGAGACGACGCCGAGCAGCCCGAGAGCCGGTCGCACGCCGAGCGCGGAGACGGCGATCGTGCCGGCCGTCAGCGACGACAACGGTCCGAGCTCGCGCAGCGACAGCGAAAGCCCGACGCGCTTTCCCGCGTCGTGACGTGACGCCGTGGCGTAGGCCAGCGCGGAAAGGGACAGACTCCCGAAGGCCGTGCCCCACGCGATGCGCGATGCGAGCAACGCCCACGCACCGCTTCCAAATGCGAATCCCAGCGTCGAGAGTGCGCCGAGGGTCGCGGCGGCCATGGTGAAGCGCCGCAGCCCGGTGGCGGCGATGCGGGCGAGGACTGGATACAGGAAGAGGCGAACGACGCGATTCGCCGAGAGCAGCACGCCGACCCAGGCGAGGGAGACGCCGAAGGTCGACGCGTGCAACGGCAGGACCGCGTAAAGGAGCGAGTCGCCCAACAGCGCCAGCGCCAGGACGAGCGACGCCAGCACTGTCGGGCGACTGGTCATCGCGGTCCCGTCAGCCGCAGCACGATCCCGCGGCGGCGGGCGCGCTCGGCCGCACGACCTTCGGCGCGCCGCATCCGCATCCCGCTTCGCCGGCGGCTTTCGCGTCGGCGTCCTTCACACAGCAGGCGTCGGCTTCCTTCGGTGCCGGACCTCCGCAACATGCGGCTGCGCGCGGCTCTTCAACTGCATTCATTTCGGTCATCTCCATCTCCTTTCTCGAGTCCTCCGCGCCGCAGCAACCCGTGGACGCGTCGTTTCCTCCGAATGTCACGTTGCACACCCCCGTCTCCGGGAGGTCGAGCAGGACTTCGCGGGCTGCCACGAAATCGCCGGCGAGATACGCCGCCACGGAGCGGACCTGCTCGTAACCGGTGGCGAGCAGGAACGTCGGCGCTCGCCCGTAGCTCTTCATTCCGACGATGAACAGGCCGCGCTCCGGCTGCTCGAGCTCGAATGCGCCGTGCGGCCGTACGGACCCGCAACTGTGCTCGTTGGGATCGATCAGCGGGCCGAGGACGCGCGGACTCTCCAGCGCCGGATCGAGGTCGAGACGCATCTCGCGAAGAAGCTCGAGATCGGGGCGTGCGCCGGTCGCGACGATGACCTCGTCGACGGATGCCACCTCGGATCCTGTGATGTCGCGCACGACGAGCGCCCCGGCTCGTTGCTCGACCGCACCGATCTGCAGTCCGGCGAGGATCCGCACGTTTCCGGCATCGACATGTCTGCGCAGTCGCGCTCCGAGCGCGCCGCGCGCGGGGAGCGCGTCGGCATCGCCGCCGCCGAAAGCATTTCCCGGCGCACTCCGGCGCATGCCCCAGAAGACGCGCGTCGTCACGCTCTCCTCCATCAACTCCACGAGTGCGAGCAGACTGTTGACGGCGGAGTGGCCCGTGCCGACGACGAGGGTCCGCTTCCCGGCGTAGCGCGATCGATCCCGGCTGAGGATGTCCGGGATGCCGTAGCGGACGCGGTGTGCGTGCGCCCTCTCGCCGCGTGCCGGCAGGCCGTTTGCCCCCATCGGGTTCGGCTGGAACCACGTTCCCGAGGCGTCGATGACCGCGCGGGCGAGCCTGTCGTGCTCGACGCCAGCGGCGTCGACGCTTCGCACGAGGAACGGCATTGCGTCGCGCTCTTGCGTCTTCACCTTGTCGACCGACTGTCGGGTCACGGCGGTCACACGCGTGTTGAAGCGGATCGCGGATCGAATCGACGGAAGGGCCGCGAGCGGCTCCAGATACTGCAGGGCGACGTCGAGCCCCGTCGGCAGCGCATCGTCGTCCGGCGGGAGCCAACGCCCGTGGAGCATTCGCTTCGCCGCGTGATCGATCACGTAGCGCCACGGCGAGAACATCCGCACGTGTCCCCATTCGCGAAGCGAGTGGCCGACGCGCGGCGCGGCTTCGAAAATGATCGGCCGCAGTCCGCGCTCGAGGAGATGGGCCGCCGCGGCGAGCCCGACAGGGCCGGCGCCGATCACCGCGACGGGAAGGTCGTTCGTTTGCGTCGTCATGCCCCAGAGACGGGGAGGGCCCCGAAAAGACGCACGCGATTTCGGGATGCGTCTTTTGCCGGCCGTTTCCGTCTATCTTTGGAGGAACGAATGGAAAGCAATCCTGCGATCGACGTCGCCGCCGCGTGGCATGAGCTCGGAGACCGGCTGCGCATCTATGTTTCGCGACGCGTGAATCCCGGTGATGCGGATGACGTCGTGCAGTCGGTGATGGTGAAGCTGCTCGAGCGTCGCGCCGACATCGGACCCGATTCCGTGCGGGCGTGGCTCTTCGCGGTCACGCGCAACGCCGTCGTCGAGTACTACCGCCAACACCGGCCGTCGGTCGATCTCGACACGTTCGGCGATCTTCCCGAGAACGACGCCGCAGACCCGGCCGACCGGACCATCGGCCAGCTCAGCGACTGCCTCGAGCCGATGCTCCGCATGCTCTCCGCATCGGATGCCGATGTGCTGCGCAGGATCGACCTGGAAGGGGAGGCCCAGACCACCCTAGCATCCTCCCTCGGCGTGCCGCTGTCGACGCTCAAGTCGCGCGTGCAGCGCGCCCGGACGAAGTTGCGCGCGGCGTTCGACGCCTGTTGCGCGATCGATCTCTCTCGCGACGGTTCCCCGATCGGGTTCGAGCGTGGCTCGGCATGCTCCCCTACGTGCGCCGGCGAATACGAAGTCGGCACGCGGCGCTCGTCGTCGCGTTGTGATTGACGCTCATCTGCACTCGGGATGTCCGCACCCGCAGCGGCCGTCTGCACCCGTGCGTCCCTCGCGACAGGACGGCGAGCAGTATCCATCCCCCTTCACGTCAGTCCCGTTGCAGTGGCAGGGCTCGTGATTGCATTTCGGCTGATTCATCGAAGTCCTCCTGCTGGTACTCAGCATATGGCGTACCATCCAAAGTGATCGGGCCCGATCTGTTCGGAGCGCGCGAAGGCGCGGGGCCAGATCGTACGGCGCGCCTACAGTCCGGCGACCAGCGCGTCCGGGATGCCGTGCCACCGCTGAGGCGGGCGGCGTCCGGCGAGGCAGTCGTCGATCACTGCCATCAGCTCGGGTGCCGAGAATGGTTTCGCGAAGACCGCGCAGACATCGAGTCGTTGCGCTGCCGCCAGCAGGCGTGCGCTGTCGATCCAACTCGTGATCACGACCATACACGGCCGCCACTCCGGGCAGTGCTGCTCGATGTATTCGAGGAAGATCAGCTCGCGGCCGTTCGCTTCCACCACGACCGGCGACCCGACGATGACGCAGCCAAAGAACTCCTCCTCCAGGGCCGCAATCGCACTGCGCCCGTCAGGCACGGCGGTGACGTCGTGGCCGCCCATCTCCAGCGTCACCTCGACGAGCTTGCGGATGTCCTCGTGCGGCTCGATGAGAAGGACCCGCGGCATCAGTACCCCACCGCCTTTCGCTCCGTTCCGATCTCCCGAAGCCCTCGCATCCCTACATCCAGTGCAAGAAGCATGCAATTCATTGGTATGCCATGCAATAACGGCTCAGGGCTCTGCTCGCTCGGCGTCGGCGACGTTCTCCGTCGATGGACGCGTGGGCCGCTCTTCGGGCCGGCCCAGCACGCTGAACGAGCCGTCCGTTTCCAAGACGACCATGAAGACCCGATCGAGATCGTGGATGCCCGACGCGCGAATGGCCATCATCACTTCGTCGCGCGCGAGACGCTCCTTGCGCATGGCCTCCTCGTCGAACTTCCCGTCTACGAACACCGCCGCCGGCCGGCTCTTCACGACGCGCTCGAACCACGGCGCTCGAACGGTCAGCCAGGCCACGACGTATTGCAGGGCGATGAGCAGCGCCAGGGCCAGGATCCCATCGGCGACGGGAAGGTCGGTCGAGGTGAGCACGGCCGACAGCGTCGATCCGAGGGCCACGGTGACGACCAGGTCGAAGGCGTTCATCTTCGCGAGCGTCCGCTTCCCGGTGATGCGGAGAAACGCGACGAGCGCGACGTAAGCGATGCCGCCGGCCAGTACCGTGCGGCCGAGGGAGCTCCAGCTTTCGAAGAACATCGACCCCGGTCCACGCAAGGGCCGTTCCGTGATGGATGGTCTGCCATGGAACGTGCTACGATGCGCCGCCAGTTCGCGGAGTGGGAGAGTGGCCGGCAACGACAAGCTCAGGGATGCTCAGTCGGTATTGAACTCGTTCCGGCGGATCGTCAAATCCCTTCGCGTGGCCGATCGGGCCGGTCTCAAGGAGCACGGCCTCGGTGCGTCGCAGCTCTACGTGCTGCACGAGTTGAAACGCGAGTCGCCGCTGTCCATCAACGAGCTGGCCCGCCGAACGGCGACCGACCAGAGCACCGTGTCCGTGGTCGTGGCGAAGCTCATCGAGAAGGGATTCGTCGCCCGCCAGCGCTCGGAGCAGGACGCACGGCGCCTCGACCTCACAGTGACCGCGAAGGGCCATCGCCTCCTCGATCGCCTTCCACCTCCGATCCAGTGGTCGATCATCGAGGGGGTGCAGTGTCTGCCCCGGGCTCGCGCCAGGGCGCTCGCGGAATCGCTCGAGGAGATCTGCCAGGTGCTCGGCATTGCCGATATGCAACCTCCGATGCTGATGGACGACGGCGGCCCGCCGCCCGCGCGGAAGCGCTCTTCGAGGCGTCCTGCGTCGCGGCGATGACCTAGTGTCGTGTCCAGGTTGAAGACGTGGGTTGTTTGCGAGCGCCGGTGGGTTGGATGCAAGCCGCCGCGACGCAGGCGATGCGGGACATCGTCGAGGAGCGGCGGCGCAGCAGACGACCCGCCGCCGCCGCAAAGAACCCACGGTTTCAACCTGGACACGACACTAGTGTCGTGTCACGACTGCCGGCGAAAGGTGTCGCTGCCGGGAAGCAGCGTGACGCTGAAGACCGCGTCGGACGTGCGCGCCGTGGCGATGGCTTGATCACCTGGATACTTTTGCACCGTACCGACGAGTGTCGCGGAATGTGAGCGCAGGAACTCGGCGAGCGCCGCGTCGACCGTCTCCGCTTCGACCCGGTGATAGTGAGGATGGCTGGCGGCGCGTTGGCCACGACCGTCGGTGAGGAAGATCTGTTCCACTGTGTAACGCACTGCCCTCGACTCTGCAAGTTCCATGCGGTGACCTTGCACATCGCGTTGAGCAAACAGGTGATCTGGGCCTGTCGGCGCGACGCGGTGTGTCCATCGCCACACCTTTCCGCAGTTTTTCCACCCGAGCTGCGGAACGAACCAGCACAGGTCGGCACGGCCGGAGCGCTGGTTGCCCCGCCAACCGCCAACCGCCAGCCTCCAACCGAATGAGGCGGAGCAACCAGCGCGGCCCGTCGTGCCGGCTGGCCCGCTTCCTGCGCCAGCACCGCGTGATGCATACGACCGAAACGGAGCGCGTACGCCTCCTCGTGCAGCTCGAGCGAGTGCTCGAGCGACCGATGATCGTCCTGTCGCTCATCTGGCTGGTGCTGTTCGTGGTGGAACTGGCACATGGCATCACTCGGGCCGGTGAGATTGCCGGACTCGGCATCTGGATCGTGTTCGTGGTGGACTTCGCGATCAAGTTCGTCGTTGCGCCGCGGAAGACTCTCTTCCTGCGCCGGAACTGGGCGACGGCCCTCTCCCTGGCGCTGCCCGCGTTTCGCATCCTTCGCGTCACGCGCGCGTTTCGCGCGGCGCGCGTTCTTCGCGGGGTCCGCTTCGCGAGGCTCCTCGGGACACTCAACCGCGGCATGCGTGCGGTGCGGAGAAGCATGCGCCGTCACGGCTTCGGCTATGTCGTGACACTGACGCTCGTCGTCCTGTTCGCCGGGGCGGCGGGGATGATGTCGTTCGAGCGGGAGGGATCGAATCAAGCAGCGTTCGAGAGCTACACGGCCTCCTTGTGGTGGACGGCGATGCTCATGACCTCTCTCGGTTCCGAGGTGTGGCCGCGGACGGGAGGCGGCCGCGCGCTCACGCTGCTGCTTGCGCTCTATTCGTTCGCGGTCTTCGGCTACATCACGGCGACGCTGGCTTCATTCTTCATCGACCGCGATGACGAACAGCGACGCGCGCGTTGACGCGAGGCCGAGTCTCACCCTCTTCCCATCCGGTAAAGGGGGGAGCGACTTCATTTCACCGGAACGCGCATTGCGAACAGGAGCGTGCCGCCGAGCAGATACAGAACGAGGATGACGATCGACTCCCACGTCACGATGAATCGTCTCTGAGCCCGAATCGCGATCGCGATGATGACCACGGCCGTCATGGCGATGGCGATGATCGCGGAGACGCCGTGCGTGGGCGAGACATGCTGCAGAATCGGTCCCGCGGTGAAGAACACATCGTCGATCATCAGGATCGACATGTTGAAGAGGTTGCTCCCGAGGATGTTGCCGAGGGCCAGGTCGACCGCCCCGATACGTACGGCCGCGAGCGACACGACCAGCTCCGGAACCGAGGTCGAGAAGGCGATGAACAGACTGCCGACGAATGTCTCGCCGAGACCAGAGAGGACAGCGAGCCTTGCCCCGACGGCCGGCAGAAACGAAGCTGCGCCGATGATGACTACGGCGAGCGCGGCGTAGCGGAATCCTGCCTGCGCCAGCTTCATCGCCGGATATCGCAGAGGCACCGCGGCCGCCGTAGCGCTCTTCTCCTTCTCACGCTCGAAGATCGTGTTGATGGCCAGGAGGTAGCCGATCATGAGCACGACGCTGGAGAGGCCGACCCACCCGGCAGCCGGGATGTCCCCGCCAGTGAGGAGCGGCAGCGCCACCGCGGACAGCAGAAGGATGGAGAACCCCGCGGCGACCGTGTGTCCCGGATCGGCGCGTGCTGCGACGGAGGGACCATTCGTGACGAAGTCCATGAGGGCGATGATCAGGAGGTTGAACATGCAGCTCCCGAGCACGTCGCCGACCGCGAGATCGGGCGCGTTGACGACGACGACGGAGCTGATGCCGGCCGCCAGCTCGGGGACGGAAGTCACCGAGGCCAAGAGGATGACGCCGATCCACGTCCGTCCCAGACCGCTCTTCTCGGCGATGACGTCCGCGTAGTACGACAGTTTCGTGCCGGCGACGAGAATGATCGCGGCGAGAACGGCGAACTGCAGAATCGCGACCGTCATGGCCGCGTCTCCTCGGCAGCCGCGGCGCTCGGACACCGGTCGTCACTCGCTTTGTGAAACGTGCTCATCGCCATCCAGGCTACTCCTGAAAGCCATGCTGCGAATGGTAGCGTGCGCGGGCGGTGCGTCGAGTCACGCGGGTTCGTGATGCGAGGGGAGTGATTGTGATGAGTGATGAGCGATGAGTGATGAGTGATGAGGGGGCTGCCGGGTCCGGCATGGCCAGCGGCTTGCAGGCGGTCGCATTGCTTTGAGTTCAATCCAACTGACCCACGAGCTGCGGGCCTTCGTGAAGGATCGCTTCAGCTCCGCCGACCAGATCGGCATCGTCCTCCTGCTGCTTCAGGATTCGGGGCGGTCCTGGACGACGTCGGAGGTGGCGGACCGGTTGAAGATGGCCCCGGAGTCGACGGCCATGCGTCTGTTTCTGCTGGCGTCCGCGGGCCTGATCGCGTTCGAGCCCGCCGGCGTCCCCCGCTACCGGTATGCTGCCACGGATGAAGCGACCGACCGGCTGCTGCACGAGTTGGTGCCGGTGTTCGCCGGGAACACCGAAGAGGTTCTGCGGATCATCGCCGCGGCCGAGATCGATCCGATCCGTACGTTTGCGGATGCATTCAAGCTGAAGGGATGAGAGGAGACATGCTCGCGATCATCGTCTACATCCTCTGTGCCGCGACGAGCGCGCTGTGCGCGGTGCTGCTGCTGCGAGGCTACTCGCAGTCGCGTGCGCGCCTGCTGTTCTGGAGCGGCCTCTGTTTCGCCGGGCTGGCATTGAACAACTTCTTTCTGATCGTCGACGTGCGCATCATCCCCACCATCGATCTGTCGTTCTGGCGCACCGTGCCGGCGCTGATCGGAGTGTCGCTTCTCGTCTACGGTCTGGTCTGGGAGACGCGATGACCGAAGTCTCCTCCGGAATGCTGGTCGCGGGCTATGTCTTCGCAGCCCTATTCTTCGGCCGCTTCTGGGCGCAGAGCCGGGATCGGCTCTTCGCGATGTTCGCCGTGGCGTTCGGACTCCTGGCGATCCAGCGCCTGGCTCTATCGCTGAGCGCCGCACCGCTGGAGGATCGGACGATCTTCTATCTCCTCCGCCTGTTCGCCTTCGCCGTCATCGCCTTCGCCATCATCGACAAGAACCGCCGCTGAGCGGGCCGGCCGTCGACGCTGGTTGCTTCGGCTTGCGGCGCGCCACTGGGGGTCTCGAGTCGTCGAGTCGTCGAGTCGTCGAGTCTCAGAACAGTCTCACAGATGGAGGTTGTGAATGTCTCCGAGACTCTGAGACTCTGAGACTCGCGCGTGACGGTGCCGCAAGGCAGAGCAACCAGCGCTGCGCAGTCTGCGCCAGAATGCGGGGATGATCAATCGACGCAACTTCGCCCGCCTGGTCTCGCTGGCCGCGGCCGCCGCCACGGTCAGCGCTGCGCCGCCGCGCCGAACGATTCTCAAGCCGAAACGGCTCGCCGAGGGGGACACCGTGGGCCTGGTGCTGCCGGCGTCGTTGACGCTGGAGGGGGACGACATCCAGCTCGCGAAGGAGCAGCTCGAGGCGATCGGCTTGAAGGTCACAATCGGCGCACACGCGCATGATCGTCACGGCTACTTCGCGGGGCGCGATCGCGATCGCGCCGACGACGTCAAACGCAAGTTCGCCGACGATCGCATCGCCGGCATCGTCTGCTACACCGGCGGCTGGGGCTCGGCCCGGGTGCTGCCGTATCTCGACTACGACCTCATCGCGCGCAAGCCGAAGGTGCTCATCGGCTACAGCGACATCACCGCGTTGCTGAACGCGATTCATCAGCGCACGGGGTTGGTCACGTTTCATGGTCCCGTCGGCGGCTCGACGATCGAGCCGTATTCGCTCGACAACTTCCGCCGGGTGGTGATGAGTCCCGAGCCGGCCGGCCTGCTCGCGTCGCCACCCAGGAAGGCGACCGAGCTGGTCGACCGCACGAATCGCGTGCTGCGCCTGCATCCCGGCAAGGCGACGGGACGCCTGGCCGGCGGGAACCTGACGCTGCTCGCATCGCTGATGGGAACTCCGTACGAGATCGAGACGGACGGCGCGATCCTGTTCGCGGAGGACATCCGCGAGGAGATCTACCGCGTCGATCGCATGCTCACCCAGCTCGCCCTCGGCGGAAAACTCGAGCGGATGGCGGGCTTCGTCTTCGGACGCTGCACCGACTGCAGGGCAACGAGCGTCAGCCTGGAGGACGTCCTACGCGACCGCTTCGGCGCGGGACCGGCCCCGGCGATCTCGGGTCTTTCGTTCGGACACATCGAGCAGAAGCTGACACTGCCGATCGGGGTGATGGCGAAGCTGGATGCGGACGCAGGGACGGTGGAGATCCTCGAGGGAGCGGTCACGTAGCCGGCACGGCCGGCTGCGCTGATTGGCCAAGCCTCGGGCACGCTGTACTACCTGACCGGCCTTGATGAGGGGGATGACATCTTCGATGTCATTAGCCGCGGAGACGGCGAAGGACCCCCTGCGATAGACGACGCCCGCGCCTGAGGCAGGGGGTCCTTCGCCGCGCTCCGCCGGCTCAGCATGACACCGTTTTCTGCCGCGTAGGCTCATGGCCGGCATGGTCGACTGCGCTGGTGGCTCGGCCTTGGAGAGTTCAGTAGAGTTTCCGGGCCTGACCCGACTTGACTCCGTTACCGCGCCTCCAGCCCGGCGAACAATGCCTCGAAGATCTCGATGCCGTCCCACAGGTTCTGCAGGCGGAGGTTCTCGTTCGCCGCGTGCTGGTTGTTGTCGTGGTTCACGGTCGGCAGGACGATCGTGGGTGTATCGCCGGGATGCTGGAAGAGATAGATGGGGACGCTCCCGCCCATCGTCGGCAGGCGAACCGGCTCGTGTCCGGCCTGCGTCATCAGCGCGGCGATCTCCTTTGACAGAGGGAGATCGAGCGGCGTGCGGGCCGGCGGGTAGCCTGGGCCCCAGCGTACGCGCACGATCCTTTCCTTCGAACGGCGCGTCTCCGGATCGGGGTCATCGCGCACGATCGTCCATCCGCGCGCAACGAGGTGCCGCTCGACGCGCGCCTTCACCGAGTCGGGCGTCTGCGCGGGCACGAGGCGGAAATCGATCGCCGCGCGAGCGCTCGTCTGGATCGTGTTCGATGCCTTCTCGCCGACGCCGCCGGACTGGATGCCGCTGACATTCAGCGCCGGCAGCAGGATCCGTTCGTTCAGCGACGGCCCTTCCGTCCGCGCGATTTGAAACTGGCGACGCAACTCGGCCTCGACCGGCGGCATCGCGGCGATGGCCTCTTTCTCCGCGGGTGTCGCAGGCACGACGTCGTCGTAGAAACCATCGATGAGGATACGGCCGTTCTCGTCGCGCATCGAGTCGATGAGGTGCGTGAGCGCGACGATCGGATTGGGGACCCAGTTCCCGTAGTGACCGTCGTGCAGTCCGCGCACGGGGCCATAGACGACCAGGTCGAGCGCCTGCACGCCGCGCACGCCAAACGCGAGCTGTGCGCGACGGCTCTGGTGTACGGGACCGTCGCAGATGATCCAGGCATCGGGACGGAGAGCATCCGGGTACTTCGCGATGAATGCGCCGAGGTTTGGGGAGCCGGCCTCCTCCTCCCCTTCGAAGACGAAGCGCAGATTCACGCGCGGCTTCACGTTCTTCGCACGCAGACGATCGAGCGCGGCGAGCATGGCCACGATCGGCGCCTTGTCATCACTCGCCGAGCGCGCGTACAGACGCCACTCAGGATCGAGCGCCGGCGCGTTCTGCCAGTCGACGTCCTTCCCGCTCGCATCTCGCATGACCGGCGTCCACGGCGCGCTCTGCCACTGCGCGGGATCGACCGGCTGTCCGTCGTAGTGCGCGTAGAACGCGATCGTCCGCTTCGAGCCCGCGCCTTCGAGATCGCCGACGACGATCGGCGGTGCGCCGTCGAGGGTGAGGAGCCGCGTGGCGATGCCGCGCTTCTCCAGCATCGCCACGAGCGCCTCCGCGTTGCGCGTGATGTTTGCCGTGTCGTCCGCGAGGTTCGGGATCGCGAGGAGTTCGGTGAGCTCGCGAAGCACGGCTTTGTCGTCCGCGAAGAGCGGCAGGGCGCAGAGAAGAGCGATACAGAACGCACGCATGGCCCGATGGTACATGGAGAGCGCCGCGGCAGCGCTGTCGCCTTACGACCAGACCGTTCAAGCCCATCGCGTTGCGACGCGATCCGTTCCGCGAAGTGGGAGAGACTGCAGCCCATGCGCTGACGCATGCGTGCGCCGCGTCGCGGCGGCCGGAATGCGAGTCCAAACCTTCACGATGCCACCCGATCCAGACATCCGGTGCCGCTGACGCGGCACACTCCCCTGGCAACCCTTTCCGGGGGTTGCTCGCTGCGCGCTCGCACCCCCGGCTACCGTCTGGCTGCCGCTCCGCGGCAAGGATCCACGCCGCTTCACGTCGGCGTAGACTAGACCGTACGGCGCAGACCTTGGAAGGGTCAAACGTGTTGTCGAGCGCCTCGTCGTCCGCCGTCCAACACTCGAGGCCATCGCCGCCCGTGCTCTGGTTCGGGTAGTAGCCCGAGGCGTGCATCTCGGCGTCGCGGAATCGGGTGACCCAGAAGTGATGATCGAGGAACGCCGCGCGCTTGCGCACGGGGACTTCGTGGTCACGAACGGCAGGGAGTTGTCGCCGGGGATGAGGAGGTAGCCGGTCGTGCCGCCGAGGGCGTTCTTCACGGCCGCGCAGACTCCTAGTCGCCGCACTCCAAATCGTCGCTACGGTACCCGTGCTCTGGCAATCGTGTTCGCGTCCGTGCCGAACCAGAGGTCGCGACGCTGCGCGTCGAAGATCATGTGGCGCACGGTGCTGCCGCCGCTCGGCACGTTGCCGCTCGCGAAGAACTGCTTCGTCGCGGGATCGAAGCCGACGAGCCGGTTCGGTTGCGGGCCGGTCTCGACGAGCCACATCCGTCCGCGGTCGTCGACCGCCATCGCGTACGGCAGCGAGCCCTTGCCGGAGGGCGTGAGCCACTCAGAGACCTCTTTCGATTTCGGATCGAAGCGCGCGATCCGCCCCCGGGCGTAGTCGACGTACCACACGCCGCCGTCGCGCCCCAGGGCGATGCGCCGCCCGCGCGTCCCCTCGGGGAGCGGGTGCTCTTCGAGCTTCATCGTCTTCGGATCGATCGTGCCGAGGGCGTTGCGGCCGAATTCGTTGAACCAGGGGCGGCCGGCGTCGTCGACGACGATGCCGTACGGGCGCGAGCCGGGTGTCGGGACTTTCACCAGCCGCACCGCTCCGCTCTTCGGATTCAGATGACCAACGAAGCTGCCGGATTGCACCGTGAACCAGATGCTGCCGTCGGGCGCGAGAACGAGCGTGTGCGGGTCGCCCGCGCTGCTGTCGGGCATCGGGAACTTGCGGATCTCGCCGCGTTTCGAATCCAGATGGCCGATGTACCCCTTGCGATTGGCGGCGAACCAGATCGCGCCGTCCGCGCCGACGATCAGATTGTGCGGGCCCGCGCCTTTCTCCAGCGCGAAGCGGTCGAACTTCCCGTTCGCGGGATCGAGCCGCGCGATGTAGTCGGCGGTCTGACCGACGAACCACACCTTGCCGTCGCGATCGACGGCCGGATCGCGGGGCCGCGTGTCCTCCCACGGGACGGGCCACTCGCGGATGCCGATCGTGGACTGCGCGTTCGTGACGAATGCGGCGAAGAGGATGACGAGAAGGGCGATGGATTTCATGTCGGGCTCCGTGTGTGGTGATTATCGCCTTTGCGCGGCCCTATCCGCCTGCCTCGTAGCGGAACTTCACCGGTGTCGACGCGGCCGCGTTGCCGTCGCGGAGCTTTGTCAACGTGCCCGTCAGCGCGGCCGTCTCGTACGGCGGCGGGTTCTCCGCGAAGTTGCCGACGACCTCGAATGCGCCCTCGAAACGGTAGCTCACGCCGTCGACCGCCGCGGTCGTGAACGTCAGGTTCCGGCCGTCGAGCTTCGGGCTGACGAGCACGTAGTCCTTCGCCTCCTGCTCCTTGGGCCGGAGGAATCCATTGAGCGGCGCGGGCGCCGCATTCTCGTCGATCGTCGCGAGCAGCAGATGGTCGAGCTCCGCGAGCTCCGGGGGGAGCTCCGTCATCACGAAGTAGGCACCGGTCGGGTCGAGGGAGACGATCTCGGGCGCGGTCTCGCTCGATGTCGCGGTCGCGGTCACAGACGGCGCTTCCGCATCACGACATGCGGCAACGAAGACGAGAAGGAGAAGGAGAGGGATCCATCGGCGGGACATGGGACGCGACGTTACCACGCCCATGTGGAGTGCGGCAGCAGCGCTGCCGCTTTCCATGCGGCGGCGTCGAGCCGCCGATGGGCGGGCGGGTGGCCGCAGCTCGACGCTGCGGCCACCCAGTGCGGCGACTCGCCGTCGCCGCACTCCACATCCCCTACCTCGCGGAATTGAGGTATCGCAGCAGCTCGCTGTCCGTCGACAGCAGCAGCAGCGTGTCCTTGTCCAGGCTCTGCTCGAGCGTCCCCATCGACTTGAGGAACCGGTAGAACTCCGGGTCGCGGTTGTACGCGGCGGCGTAGATGTCCGCGGCCGCGGCGTCGGCCTTGCCTCGAATCTCCTGCGCCTGCCGGTAGGCCTCGGACTCGATGACCCGCAGCTCGCGCTCCTTCTCACCCGCGATGCGGGCCGCCTCACCGGCGCCTTCCGAGCGATACAGCTCGGCGATCCGCTGGCGCTCGGAGATCATGCGCGCGTAGACCTCCTGCCGTACCGCATCGACGTAGTTGATCTGCTTGATGCGGAAGTCGAGGACCTCGATGCCGAGGTCGCCCGTGCGCCGGCGGGCGTTCGCGAGAACCTCCTGGGTCAGTCTGTCGCGCCCGAACTGCACGCGCTCCGCGGGCTCCTGCTCCCCGAGCTCGGCGATGTCCTCGGCCACGACGAACGGCCGATTGGTCGACCGCACGAGGTCGATCAGCTCGTTCTTGGCGATGGTGTTACGCGTCTCGCCGTCCAGGATGTCGTCGAGACGCGACTGCGCGCCGCGCTCGTTGTTGAGGCGCTGAAAGAAAAGCAGCGGGTCGGTGATGCGCCAGCGCGCGTACGAGTCGACCCAGATGAACCGCTTGTCCTTCGTCGGAATCTGGTTCGGGTCTCCGTCCCACTCGAGAAAGCGCTTCTCGAACGCATGCACGGTCTGCACGAACGGCATCTTGACCTTCAGACCGGGGGTGTTGATCGGCTTTCCGACCGGTTTGCCGAACTGGGTGATGACGACCTGCTGGGTCTCGCCTACGGTGTAGAGCGCGCTCGAGAGCACGGCTCCCCCGAGCAGCAGGATGACGACGATGATGACGATGCGGATCTGACTCACGGCTTCACCTCGGTCATGTTCTGGAGCGGGAGCAGCGGCATGAGGTTGCGCAGTTTCTCGTCGAGCACGATCTTTTTGGTCACCTTCGGATAGATCGTGGCCATGGTCTCGAGGTACATACGCCGCCTCGTCACCTCCGGTGCGCGCTGGTAGGCCGCGTGGACCTGCGTGAACAGCTCGGCGTCGCCGCGGGCGCGGTTGACGCGGTCGGTGGCGAAGCCCTGGGCTTGCTGGATGGTCTGCTGGGCCTGCCCTTTGGCGCGGGGGATGATCTGGTTGTAGTCGGCGCGGGCCTGGTTGATCAGCTTCTCGCGCTCCTGCTGGGCCTGATTGACCTCATTGAACGAGGGCTTGACCTGGTCCGGCGGATTGACGTCCTGCAGCACGATCTGTTCGACCTTGATCCCGTTCTCGTACTGGTCGCAGAGCGCCTGCAGCTTCAGTTCGACCTCGTTGGCGATCTCCTGGCGCCCGACCGTCAGCACCTCGTTGACGCTGCGGTCGCCGATCACCTCGCGCATGACCGTCTCGTTCATGTCGCGGAACGTCTTGCGGACATTCCGGACGCGGAAGAGGAACTTGTACGGATCGCGGACGCGGAACTGCGCCGTCCATTCGACGACCGCGACGTTGAGATCGCCCGTGAGCATCAACGACTCCGCGGACAGCTCCTCGGCCGAGTACGTCGTGCGGATGCCTGCCTCCTGCGTGCGGAAGCCGAACTCCTCCTTCAACTGCCGCTCGATCGGGACCTTGACCACCGTCTCGAACGGAAACGGGAGCTTCAGGTGCAGACCCGAGGGGACCTGCCGCGCGAAGCGGCCGAAGCGGAGGACGATGCCCGCTTCCTCCGGATCGATGGTGAACCATGTCGTGAAGAGAATTGCGATGGCGATGATGCCGCCGATCACGCGCAGAACGATCCCTCCGGGAACCCGGGGCGAGCGGAACTGCCGTACGTTTGGCATCTCGAAATCCATAGGCATGAGTACCTCCTTTTGGACAAAGACCTGATGCCATGCTATCAGGCCAGCAGATGACGACACTGGGTGAGTCTTATCGCATGCTGGAGGTGACGCCCGACGCGTCGGACGAGGAGGTCCAGCGCGCGCATCGGGACCTGACCAAAGTATGGCATCCCGACCGCTTCGGCAACGACCCGGAGCTGCGCCGGAGGGCCGAGGAGAAGCTGAAGGCGATCAACGAGGCGTGGGAGACCATCCGCATGTCGCGGGAGGGCAGTTCCCGGCGGCCATACGCCGAGGAAGATGCGCGCGACGCATGGCGCGTGCGATGGAGCGGACGCGAGGTCCGCGTCGCCGGCGGCCTGCAGGCCATCGTGATCCTCGTCCACCGCGGAGCGATCGGCGAGGAGGCGGAGATCTTCGATCCCGCCGCCGGACGGTGGGCAACCCTGGGCGAGTTCGCCGAACTGCGCACCGCACTCACCCAGCGCCGCATGCGGCGCAATCGAACGTGGGCAGTCACCTGCGCAGTCATTGCGATCTTCTTCCTCCTCCGGCGCCCCACGCCGGGCGGGCTCGTGATCGCGCTGATCCTGTTCGCGGTGGCGATCGTCTTCCTCGCGAGGATGCGGGCGGTGCGCTAGTGTCGTGTCACTAGCCGTTGCTCCATGAGGGTGTCATCCTGAGCCGCGTAGACGGCGAAGGACCTTCTCCGTTGCGTGCTGGAAGGTCCTTCGCTGTCTACGCAGCTGCTAATGACATCGAAGATGTCATTCCCCTCAACGAGGCCGGCAAAACAAGACGCAAAGCGTGCCCAAGGCTTGGCCAACAAGCGCCGCCGGCCGTGCCGGCTCAGGATGACACCGGTTTCTGCCGCGCAGGCTCCTAGTGTCGTGTCCAGGCTGACACTAGTGCGCCGCCGAGCGTCCCCGGAACGAAAAAAGCCTCGGAGCCGCGGCTCCGAGGCTGGCAATCGGCGCTTCGGTGAATGGTCAGTGGCCGGGTCTTTCCACCTCGGGTCGGCGCCGCTCCCGCGGTTCGCCCTGCAGCTCCATCAGCTCGAGACTGAGCGGCCAGGCGCCATCCGGGCGGACCAGGTACAGGTGGCCGTCGCGCTCTTCCAGACTGGAACCACCGGGCAGGGGCAGCTGATGCTCCGTCTCGCCCAACGCCATCCAGACACGGCCCTGGTGGAACCGCAGCGTTGGCTTGGTCGGCAGTGCGCTCCGTTCGGCCGGCTCGCTGTTGACCGACGGGCCGCTTGCGTAGTGACCGTGGCAGTAGAACGGGTCGTAGGTCGGCGGCCAGTACGTCGCATACGTGGAGCCGTAGCTGCTCGTCGTCCGCACGACAACGGTCCCGTCACAGTACCGGTCTTCGTAAGTTTGCGTGTCCTGGTAGAACACCCAATAGACGTCATGTCGGTAGGAGAACTGACAGTAGGAGTAGGCGTAGCTTGCCGAGAGGACCGTCCTCGTCGATCCGAGATAGGTCGTGGTGAAGTTGGCGGTGTCACAGGCATCGCCGATCCCGTCACCGTCACAATCCGCCTGATCGGGATTGTAGGTGTAAACGCAGTTGTCGGAGGCGTCCGAGATCCCGTCGCCGTCCGAATCGCTGCTGCCCTGGCAGTCGTTCAGACATTGGTAGTACTCGTTCTCGCAGGAATCGCAGATCAGGACTGTCTCGCAACCGGGGGTGTTCTGATAACACCATTGGCGATTGAGCTCGCAACCTCCGGCACAAGTGGTCGTGGCGGCCGGGCGGGCGCGTGTTGGGCCGGTCGGTGCGGGAGCACCCGCCTCGAGGCCGAACGTGGCCGCGTCGGAGCGCGGTCGCGCGATGGCGGGATTCGGAGCCGCGAGCCGGTCGCTGTACGCGAAGAACTCCGCCAGGGAGAAAGTGCCCAGCGTGTGCCTATCGCGCGACACGCGCACCGTGGCGGTGCGATCGCTGCTCGCCAGCCGCGCCAGCCGCGCCTTTCTGACCGGATCGTGCTGGAGGAACTCGAAGGTTCCGCCGCCGGCGTTCCGGCGGAGCTCGAGGACGTCTTCGACGAAGAGGCGATCGTCGACTCGAATCTCCAGGCGGAGCTCGGACGGATCGGACCCGTCGGGAAGTGAATAGAGCAGCCGAGGCGCTTGGGGCGCCGCAGCGACCGTTCCAGCGAGAAGCAGACCGACTACAAGCGCAGAAAATCGTCGCATGAAACCTCCCTAGGTGTGTTCTGTTCGCCGATTGTCGAACCTCAGCGTAGCAGGTCATGACGGCTATAGGTATGGTTGCATGGAGATCCGGCGAGACGTAGCGTCGCAGCGGGTCGACGTGTCGAGGACGCCCTGCCGTCTCCGCCACTGATCCGAAAGAGCCGCGGAGCGCCGGCTTCCAGCCGGCCGCTACGCCGCCTTCCAGGCGGCCCGGGTCGGGAGCTTGCGCCCAGCTTGTGCGATCCCGGCGAGTCGCATGCCGCGTCCAGAATATCCAAACTCCAGACCCCCGGCAGAGCCCCGGACAGAGCCCTCAATGGCGTTAACTTTAGGCTCGGGCACCTGCGCCGGAGGCGCGTAAAGAGGGTAGCCGGTGGCGAGCGCCAATGCGCCGCCACCGGAAACGTGGGCAACCGCGAAGGATCCGCCCCGGAGGGGCGGCAGAGAACCTCTCCCGCCCCTCCGGGGCGGATTTCCTGCACGCCGTCTTCTTCCGGTGGCGGCGCTCCGCGCTCGCCACCGGCTACCCTCTGAGCGGCCGGCTGCAGGTGACCGGGTGAGCGAAAGGCGACTCTGCCGCCGGCTACGCGAGGCTGATCCCCGGGACCGATCGACGGCGCTATACCTGACGTATACTGCCGTTCGGGTGCGAACGACCGAATACTTCGAGAAGAGAATCCGGGATCGCGGCATCGAACGAGCGTGGTGTGAGTGGACCGTCGACCACCCCATCGCAACGGAATTGCAGGATGACGGCCGCGTCAGGTACTGGGCCTACGTCGAAGAGGCGCAGCACTTCCTGAGGGTCGTCACAGAGGCCGACGGCACCTTGTTGAACGCATTCTTCGACCGGACGTTCGAGCGCAGGAGATCGAAATGAAATACTTCTACGACCGCAGCAGCGACTCGCTCTACCTGTCCCTCGACGAGCGGCGGGCATACCGAGATTCCGTCGAAGCCGCACCCGGTGTGGTCCTCGATTTCGACAAAGCGGGCCGGCTCCTCGGTATCGATCTGGAGCGCGCAAGCCGCATCATCGACGTGTCCGACCTCGAGCTTCACGAAGAGCCGTCGCGCGCCGCCGCCGAGGCCGCCCAGTTGGACGGCAGTAAGCTCCGACGGAAGCGTGAAGAGCTCGGCCTCAGCCAGGTCGAACTGGGTCGCCGGCTGTCCGTCAGCCCCAATACTGTCGCACGATGGGAGCGCGGCGAACTGAGAATCGAGCACCCGGGTATGTTGGATCTCGCGTTGTCCTCACTCCGCCCGCGCGCCGTTGCGGCGCAGGTTTCGTCCTCGATGGCCGTTGAGCGCAAGAAAGGTCACTCTCCTCGTGATCGCAAGTCATCCGTTCACACAACGCGGGTTGAAGCCATCGAACACGGTCGTGCGAGCGCTCGGAGCACCGCGCATCTCAATGCGAGCCCGAAAGGAAAACAAGCCTCCGAGACGGGACGAGCGAGGAAGAAGTAGGCTCTCGCCGCGAGCGACGACCAACGGTCTGACCCGTCAACCGGTCCCGGAGGGCGACCACTCGAATGGCAGGACGAGGACTTGCCGAAGAGCTTCCGTGGGAACCGTCATTCGAACGCGACGCTCCAGTCGTCAGTCATCGCAATCTCGGCGAGGCACTGCATGCAGCCGAATCGACGATTGGTGCCACCCTCCCACTCGATTCGATCGCGAGACGCATCGGCGACGGCAATCAACGCGACATCACTCCCGCGGCGGACCGTAAATGGCCAAGACCGAGTGAAGTCCTCGAGCAGACGGAAAGGACTCGTATCGTTCAGCTGCCATGCTCCGTCCGACTCGCCCCGATTACCGCAGCGCGGGCAAGTCAAGCCGCTTTGGTCTACAGAAACATCGACATCCATCCCTCACCTCGCTCCGAGGCTACCTCGGTGAACGCGGATGATTGGAATCTCGCTACGCTTCGTAGATGGCGGCATCAGCTTGACGCCTTCGTGCCTTCCAGTGAACATGCACACGCATGCATGGGCCTGGCATCCTCGCGCGGACACTCTCAACGCCGACGCCCAAGGGGAAAGGCGCCGCGTGGCAGTATCACCCTCGGAGTGATCACCACTCGAAAGTCGCGTGCTGGGGGATTCTTTTCGATCTCCTGCAAAGTTCGGCACTGATTCGGGAGCACGTCACATCGGGAAGCCTCGCCTTCGGCATCAATCACGAAATGCGGGACTTCCGAACGGGGAGAAAGAAGGATCTCGATCTCGTTTTGGCAAAGCCGGCTGCCGGTTCAAACATCAAACCATTGACGTTTCGCATGCTCGCGACCAAGTGGGCCATCGACCTGAACGAGTCCGAACGAGAAATTCTCGAACGGCTTCCGAACCTAGTCGAGCGTCGGGTTGGCGTGGTCCATCTCGCACTCGAGGCCAAGGCTTGCATGACGGAACACATGAAGGCCCGTCCGCGACTCTACGACGAGTTGAACTCGAGCCATGATGCCGTTCACGGTTCTGCCGAGATGGCGATCGCGGCCGGTTTCGTCATGATCAACATCGCCGCCGACTTCATCTCGCCGGAGATGAACAAGTTCGGCGGCGCACTTCACGTCACGAAGCACGACCAGCCTCGCGTCACGGAGAAGGTGATCGAGAAGGTGCTCGAGATCCCGCGCCGCGCGACGACTTCGACCTCCGGATTCGACGCACTTTCGATCGTTCTGGTCGATTGTCGCAACGACGGTCAAACTGCCGTACGCATCGTCGCGGACCCGCCGGCACCGAGACCTGGAGAGTCCGTCCACTACGCGGCCATGATCCAACGCATCGTGCAGCTCTACGAGTCGAGGTTCCCGCACACTTGAAAAGGCACGTCAGGACGAACGCCTTCGAGCTGGCCGATGCGCTAAAGCGGGCGAAGCGTCCTCACCCACCGGCATCGGGACCGGAAAAGAAGTGGTCCAAAGACGCGCGGAAGGACTGGACGGATGAGAAGCGCGCCTACTCCGAACGCCTCTCCAAAGAGTTCTCGAAGGCGATCGAGCAGAGCTTCCGCTCACACTTTCCGCAGACCCGCTCCGGTGAAGGGCTCGGAACGAATGCGGCGAGCGCACAGGGCATCAAGAGCGTCGATGTGGCCTTCAACATCGAAGGGCTGTTCCTCGGCCTGGGCGTCAGTGTGAAGGCGATCGGAATCCCCGAGGGGAAGAGTGGGTACGCGCACAATTTCAAGCGGATCACCGAGGAGTGGACCACCGAGACGGTGCTGTACCACCGCTACATGCCCGTCTCGATCATCGTCGGAATCTTCTTCATGCCGTGGGACTCGGTCGAAGACCGCTCGACGGTGACATCGCTGAGTTACGCGGTAGCGAAGTTTCAGGGGTTCCAAGGACGCCAATCGATCCGTGAGGATTTCGAGCTCATGGAGCGCATTTATGTTGGGCTATTCAAACCCGACGGCGCAGTGCAATTCCTCGACGTCGGTAAAGGCCAACTCGGCCCACGCGAAACTCCGCAGGCCGATCGTCTCCAGACTTTCGAGCAGGTGAAGGACGGTCTCGTACGCTTGTTCCGCCTTCGAAATCCGAAGCTGCGTGTCCGCGGAATGCCGGATCTCGATCGCGCCGGCCACGTCATCGCACCGATTCCAGAGCTCGACGAAGCCTTCGAAGACGACTGACGTCCTCGCACTCGCACTCCCAGATCACCAGCACTTTCCATCCGAGCTCGCGTAACTGCCCCTGCACGCGTTCGTCACGCCGGACGTTCGCGGCGAACTTGTCCAGCCAGAACTGCCGATTGCGCGATGGCGTGGTCGTGCGCGGACAGCCCTCATGCCGGTGCCAGAAGCAACCATGAACGAAGACTGCCCATCTTCGTGTGCGGTTTGCGACGTCCGGTGATCCTGGGAGATCGCGGTTGTGAACTCGGAAGCGATGGCCAAGCGCGTGTAGAAATCGGCGCACGGTCACCTCGGCCGAGGTTCCATGCTGGCGGATGCGCCCAAGCCTCTGGGAGGTCGCAGGATCTACGACGAGCTCGGGCTTCGACTGGCCTGCGTGACTTCGCGGCGGGCGAGGCACGCCTCAGATGATCGCACGCAAGGAATCGCCGCGCATCCGCGCGAGATGCTCTTCGAGCGCCTCGAGAAATCCGGCAGGGAACCGCAGCTTCGCGCGGTAGGCACGGGACAGAAAACCTGCGGTCGCCTTTGCGGAAAGTGGCTCGGTGTCGAACTGAAGAAAGGCTTGCAGCGGAGTCGCTGCCACGCGAACAGGCCACTTCGAAACGGCTGCCGCGAACCTGATACCGTCGACGTTGTACGCCGCCGTCGGCCAGGCCACGGCCGTGCCCAGCGGCGCGTCGCCGACGGCGTCGTATTCGGCGGGAGCGCGCAGTCTTCGCCCGATCCACTCGGCCGCGTTCACCGTTACGGCGTTGCCCACGAGCTTCCAGCGTGCGCCCCGCTTGACGACGGATTCCGCCGGCAGCGTCCAATCGGCCTCGAAGCCCTGCATCCTCTCGGCATCACGCAGGTCCGGCTTCACGACGTTTCCGTTCGGAAGAATGATCGCAGGCGGAGAGGGGATGCCGATGGTAGAGCCCCCCTTGAGTGTCGGAACCGAGTCGACGGCCCATCCCAGGCCCCGAAGCCCCTCCGTCCAGAAGAACCCGCACGCCACCTCACGAAAGGATCGTCGGTCCTCGGGCTCCGCAGCATCGTCGACCAGCAGAACGGAACGCGGGTCGTGCAACCGCGAGGCGAGAATGTAGACCCTCTCGCGGCGCTGTGGCACACCGAACGCGCGGCTGTTGACGACGCGGTACGCCCACTTGTAGCCGAGTCTCTCGAACTCGCTGAAGATCAGGTCGAGCGCCCGCCCCCCTCCCAACTGGAGCATGAACGAAACGTTTTCCAGCAGAACCCACTCGACGCGCTTGCGGTCCAGGAGACGGAACACCTCACCGACGAGACCGGAGCGCGCTCCACTGATTCCGGCCGTCTTCCCGGCCTGGCTGAGATCCTGACAGGGAAAGCCCGCCGCCAGCAGGTCCGTCTCCTTCGGGAGCGACCGCAATTGGCGAACGTCGTTGGCCCGCCTCACGGCCGGAAAGCGCGCATCGAGGACCGCGTTCGCGGCGCGGTCGAACTCGCAAAGGAGTGAGGCCTCATGACCGGCCTGCGACAAGCCGAGCTCGATGCCACCAATGCCAGCGAAGAGACCGACCGCCGAAAGGCCTGGGAGGGTTACGTCGGTCTTGGGCGCCGCGGAGCGCTTCGCTCCAACGAGCCGCAACTGAGAACGTCCTCCACTCATGATGACGGCCCCCAGTCTACCTCGGCGCCGCCCAACCTGCGGCGCCATCTCACGACCCGATGGAAACGTGTAACAGCCGCAGGCGAAAAGCTACACACAGTAGATCACTCGCACCGCAGGGACGCAGAACGCAGTCGAAGATCTCGCGCCACGCCGGCCAGTCGGAGTGGAGAATGCGAAGACCTGCCCCCAAGTGGTCGCGGGCGTGGCGCCGGCGGTGCGACCGACGGGGCGGATGCACGACCGCGCACGACGCGTCCTCCTCCGCCAAAACACCGCGGCTGACTTCCCGTCGACAAACGAAAAGCGAAGGTGTGACCCCGGGGAAACGTGGCAACCCGGACAACGCTACATCCACCACGCGAGCCGCGGCTCCAACGTGATGCTCTTCGTCCGCTCGTCGAACAAGGACGCCTACGGTCGAACCCCGGCCTTCACCTTCCTCGGCCCAGCGTCGTATCAAAGCCACGCCGGCGAGCGTCCGACGGCCATCGTGTGGAAACTCCACCGCCCGATGCCGCTGGACGTGCTCGGCGTGGCGCGGGTCGCGGCGGGGTAACCCGAAGCCCCCGGACTCTTAGGGATAGAATCTCCAAATGTCCTCGTCAGATGAGCGCTGGATTCGGCGTGCCGTCCTGCAACAGATTGACACGGAGCACGGGCGTGCCGGCGACACGGTAGTGAAAGAGGAATTTGTGGTTCGCCACGGAGCGGCGCGAGTTGACATCGCGGTCTTCAACGGTCGAATGGAGGCCGTCGAGATCAAGAGCGATAACGACACTCTGCGCCGGCTGCCCGGCCAGATCGAGATGTTCGCTAGCGTTTTCGATACCTTGACGTTGGCTTGTGGCCTTCGTTACTCAGAAACCCTACTCCGCGACGCACCTACGTGGTGTGGAGTAATCGAACTCTCGGAACGAGGTCAACGAGCACTCCGTTCTGCCGACCAGAGTCCGCTCCAGGAGCCGCGCCACATGGTCAAGCTTCTTCACAGATCAGAAACTCTCAACGCACTTCAGGCTCTTGGCGTTCGACCAAGACCCTCAGCCAAGCGTCGTGATCTCTACGAGGAACTGTTGCGCACCGTGGATCTCACGCGCCTCAGACGAATCGTACTAACCACGATCAAGCTGCGAGTTGGAGGGGCACAAACACCATATGGTGGTTAATCCCCGCCCGCAGCCAAGTCTGCGCCGAGCCGGTCTTTCTCGCCTCTCTAGACATGGTGTCGATGTATCTGTCACCAGCAGAGAAGCCAGCGCCACAATACTCTTTGCGAAGACTGAGCATGCGTGCTTGGGCCGGGTACTGCTTGAAGCCCTCCCCCTCGTCGTTGAAAACACCCTCTCCGCGCATGACGACGAAGTCACGCTTGTGGGTGTACCTAATTGAAGCGCTGAAGTTGGCGTTTGGTGGCGCCTCTCTGAAGTCAGCCGTCACCACAGTGTAGTCACCGTACGAAGTTGGGGCTTCGATGCCGCGGCGCTCGATTGATTCCCACGCCAACCATTCGTTACGCGGAAGGAGGTACTGGTTGTTTTTCGGGAGACCAGACAGATCGATTGGGAATGAGCCACCCATGATGGTCGCCGATGCCCATCGCGCGTTCTTCGCAAGAAGCTCTGCAGTTCCCTGCATGCGAGTTCCATCAATCATCGAGCCGAAGTCGAGGAGGACATCAAGGTTGGCGGGGGTTCGTCCGAGTCGTTCGAGAGTTCGACCGACCTCCTGCAGGAGACGAGTCGATACGAGATCCGCGCTACTGATTCGGATCGATGCGGCGTTAGCACCATCACTCCGCATCCACGCGCATAGTTCGTCAAAGAATGCAGACGTGTACAGCGGAAAGACCACATACGGAAGCGCGCCAGCTTCCTTGAGCCGTACGATCACATCGATCGCCGTGTGGACACGCCAGGAACTATCGACTCGCAAAAAATCCAGAAAGAATGGACGCTTGACACCCCAAGACCCGACCATCGATTTAACTACTTCTCCAGCTGACATCAATCGCGATGGAACGAGTTCGAGCAACGGCTTCATGCGAGCTCGCTGCTCGCGAGTCAGCTGCGCGAGAGCGCACTGTTCGGCGACCTTCCAACGCAACACAGGTGTATACATAGTATTAATCATCCCAACTGACCTCCGGAAATAAGCGCCTGACCTCGCCTTGACCTAGCATGTTTCCTAGTACGCGATACGATCCGCTCTCATAACGAACTCGCCCTGCAACAATCGCCGGATGAATTCGGAGTTCTCTCGCTAGCAACTCCGCCGCCTGGGGAGAACGAAGGCTGCTGGCGGGACTGCGACGCCAAGCGGAGGCAGGGATGAGACGTTCTCTCGCCAATTCATCGGCTTGCCTTTCGCTTTCGTCTGTGGCCGATGTCTCGAGATCATCAACAAACACTTGTCGTGCCTTACCGGCCGCGACTATCAAGTGCGCCATTTCATGCGCCAGAGTGAACCAGAACGAATCGATGCGATCGAAACGCAAGGTGAGGCCAATTACTGACAGATTCCCGTCTGCTATCGCCACTCCGTCTAGATGGGTCTTCGGCAGTGGCGGCTCAATTACGACCGGTACTCCGTGACGACGCAGGAACTCTACGGCCAACCTCGGTCCTGCGTCCGCCCAGCTCAACTTAATGGTCTCGCGAAGCAAGTCATCCAAATTACCATCGATACCCGGCGAAGATCGGGCCATCGTCTTACCTACGTGGTAGACGCGCGCCGTCCACGCGACAATCGCCTCCTTATCCACCCCGGTCGAACGAGACGTCCGTCTGAACGCGGCTGCGCCACTAAGTCGGACCACTGGCTCAACATATACGCGGACCGCCTCGGCAGCGTGCGTGTCGAGCCAACCCCGCCGCGCGATTAGAGTAGCCATTCCACCTTTCGTATACTTGACCTTTGCGCGAGACTGAACCTCGTTGTTTGTAATGAGAGCATCCGCGGGAATACCAAGGCCCTCGTTCAACGCTCGGATCATGGAGAGGCTGAGGCCACGCTTTCCTGAAAGGACCTCCGATACGCGGCTCGGAGAACCTAAGAACTTAACCAAGTCGCGTGGCGAAAGACCCTGTTGCTCCATTCGAAAGCGAATCGCCTCAACGGCTGATGCAGGTTCGTGAGGTGGCAAGTGCCGGCGCTCGTAATCCTCGATTAACAGCGTGAGAAGTCGTATGCGGTTACGTGTTGCGTCGTCACGCGGCACCTCCTTCCCGAGGAGACCTTCCAGCTCATCAAGTGCGGCAGTGTAAGCCTCTGGTGTGTCAAGAATGCCGAACGTGTCCATGTTTACAGCTCCCAGCCGTCATACTCCTCATGTGTACCAGCCCGAAGGCATATAACGAGCTGTTCCTCAAAATCGACTCTGACCAATAGCCGGTAGCGCCCGCCCTTGATATTGAAAATGATCCGGTTCTTCGAGATGAAGCTAGCATGCTGATAACGCAACTTGATGTCCTGGGGCGTCCTCCAAATCCCGGTCAGAACCTCGGATTCCCAAGCAGCCAATTGAGGCCTCGCGTCGGCGTGAATGCGACTGAAATCTCGCAGCACCTGCTTTCCAATAAGCTTCATACGTTCCCAACATCGGCGCCAATCTTAATTCACATTTCCCAAAATGGGAAGCGCGCCGGCAGAAATAAGGACGCATTTCTGCGTCCTTTAATCGCCGCGAGTGAACGCGGCAATACTTCTTGCTCTACGAACACCCGCTCGTGCTCCCGCAGTTGAGGCACTTGTAGCACGCCCCGTTCCTCACCATGATCTCCCCGCAATCCGAGCACGAAGGCGCGTCCTGCTGGTAGAGGAACGTGCCCGTCTTCGTCGGATTCGCACCGTCCGCGTTCTTGGCCTGCATCACGAAGCCGACGACCTTCGTCGCGTCGGCCGCGATCGACGTCGGCGTCGCGGTGGTGACTTTCTCGAGGAAGGTGATGTCCGACGCGGACGGCGTGGTCACGTTGGCCGGCGACGCCTTCGGCGTGGGGGTGGACGGCGCGGCCGGCGGCTCGTCGCGGAGGATCACTCCGGCGTGCTCCTGGGCGTCGCGGCTGAGGAACTTGATCGCCAGCCACTTGAAGATGTAGTCCATGATGGACTTGGCCATCGGGATCTCGGGGTTCCTGGTGAAACCCGAGGGCTCGAAGCGGAGGTGGGTGAATTTGTCCACCAGGAGCTGGAGGGGGACGCCGTGCTGGAGGGCCATGGACGTCATGGTGGCGAAGCTGTCCATCAGGCCGGAAATGGTCGAGCCTTCCTTGGCCATGGTGATGAAGATCTCGCCGGGCGTGCCGTCCTCGTATTTGCCGACGGTGATGTAGCCCTCGTGGCCGCCGATGGAAAACTTGTGGGTGATGGACTCGCGCTCGTCGGGGAGCTTGCGACGCACGGCGGTCGGCGTCACGCCGAGTTGCTCGAGTCCGGACTTGTCCCTCGCCGTCGACAGGGGCTGGGAGCGCTTGCAGCCGTCGCGGTAGACGGCCACGGCCTTGAGGCCGAGCTTCCAGGCCTCGTAGTACGCCCCCTCGATCTCCTCGACGGTGGCGTTGGCGGGCATGTTGATGGTCTTGGAGATCGCGCCGCTGATGAACGGCTGCACGGCGCCCATCATCTTGAGATGGCCCATGTAGTGGATCGAGCGCGTGCCGTTGGCGGGCTTGAAGGCGCAGTCGAACACGGTCAGGTGCTGGTCGATGAGGTGCGGCGCGCCCTCGATGGTGTCGTTCTCGGTGATGGACTCGACGATCTCTCGCACCTGGCGGTTGTCATAGCCGAGGCGCTTGAGGGCCGTGGGAACGGTGTTGTTGACGATCTTCAGCATCCCGCCGCCGACGAGCTTCTTGTACTTGACCAGAGCAATGTCGGGCTCGATGCCGGTTGTGTCGCAATCCATCATGAAGGCGATGGTTCCGGTGGGGGCGAGGACGGAGATCTGGGCGTTCTTGTAGCCGTGCAGCTGGCCGAGGGCGTAGGCCTCGTCCCAGACGTCGCAGGCGGCCTTGGCCAGATCGGCGGGCAATGACCGGACGTCGAGGCGGTACGCGCTGCGGCGATGCTTGTCGATGACGCCCAGGAACGGCTCCTGATTGACGGCATACCCTTCGAACGGTCCGAGCTTCTCGGCGATGCGCGCGGACTGCGCGTAGGACTCGCCGGAGAGGATCGAGGTGATGGCGGCGGCATAGTGGCGCCCTTCCTCGCTGTCATAAGGAACGCCGCGGGCCATGAGCAGCGCGCCGAGGTTGGCGTAGCCGATGCCCAAGGGGCGGAACTTGTGGGAGTTCTCGCCGATCTTCGGCGTCGGATAGGACGCGTAGTCGACGACGATCTCCTGGGCGGTGATGACGGTGCGCAGCGCGGCGCGATAGGCCTCGACGTCGAAGCCGGCGTTCTCGCTGTAGAACTTCATGAGGTTCAACGAGGCGAGATTGCACGCGGAGTCGTCGAGGAACATGTACTCCGAGCAGGGATTGGAGGCATTGATGCGGGCGGTATTGGGGCAGGGATGCCAGTCATTGACGGTGCTGTCGAACTGGAGCCCCGGGTCGCCGCAGACCCAGGCCGACTGGGCCATGCGCCGCATGAGGTCGCGGGCCTTGTAGGTGCCCATGATCCGACTGTCCGTCACCGCGCGGGTCTGCCAGTCGCCGTCCTTCTCATAGGCGCGCATGAAGTCGTCGGTCACGCGGACGGAGTGGTTCGCGTTCTGGAAGTGAACGGAGTCGTACGCGCCGCCGGGCGCATTGAAGGCGCCGTCGTAACCGGCCTCGATCAACGCCCAGGCCTTGCGCTCTTCTTTCTCCTTGGATTCGATGAAGTCGACGACGTCGGGATGGTCGGCATTGAGGATGACCATCTTCGCGGCACGGCGGGTCTTGCCGCCGGACTTGATGACGCCGGCGAAGGAGTCATAGCCGCGCATGAACGAAACGGGCCCGGAGGCGGTGCCGCCGCCGGCGAGAAGCTCCTTTGAAGAACGGATACTGGACAAGTTCGAGCCCGTCCCCGAGCCGTACTTGAAGAGCATCCCCTCGGTCTTGGCCAGCCCGAGGATGGACTCCATCGTGTCCTGGACGGAGTTGATGAAGCACGCCGAGCACTGCGGCCTCTCTTCGATGCCGACGTTGAACCACACCGGCGAGTTGAAGGAGGCCATCTGATAGAGAAGGATATGGGCGAGCTCGTCGCGGAACGTATCGCCGTCGGCCTCCGAGGCGAAGTAGCCGCCCTCGCGGCCCCACTGGGTGATGGTGCGGACGACGCGGCCGATGAGCTGGCGGACCGAGGTCTCGCGGTCGGGGGTGTTCAGGTGACCGCGGAAGTACTTCGAGACGACGACGTTCGTGGCCATCTGGGACCAGAACTTGGGCATCTCCACGTCTTTCTGCTCGAAGACGACGCCGCCGCTCTCGTTGGCGATGGCGGCGTTGCGGAGCTCCCACTCGCAGGTGTCGTAGACATCGACGCCGGGCTTGGTGAAATAGCGATCGATCTCGATGCCGCCAGTCTTCGTATCTTTCTTGCCGGCCTTCCGAGGCGGCGCGGTACGCGAGCGGACCGGCAAATCGATGGACGTCATTGGAACTCTCCTTCTCTCAACACACGCTCACACAGCTGTAGAACAAAAAAAGTAGAGGAAGGCAGTTCGACTACCGTACGAAGGAAATCGGCCGGCTAGAGCTCCGCGGACCTTTTACGGAACGCTGCCGGGACTCCGATGTCCCTCAAATCGAACTTCCGTCCCCTACCTCCCCCGACACTGCCTTGAACACAGATGTTCGCGGCGAAAACTGCGATGAAAAAAATCCCCGGGCCCCCTTCAGGGACGGGGATGACAACCTACCGAAATGCAGGACGAACGAACCGGGTAGAAGGGGTTTTCGGCACCGACGACTTCACTTTCACCGTCACCTGATAATCGCGAATCTGCAGCGAGACCGACCGGACGGGAGAGCGGTTTTCAGGACGCGTCGATAGCTTGAAATCCTTCATAGTCCTCCCTCACTTCACCAGGTTGTTTTCGATGGTGACAAGCTACGCCCGCATACCGGTGAAGTCAAGGGGGCACCACTACATCTAGTGGTGTCGTGCACACGAAACACAACATCTCGCGTAAGTGATTGATTTCCAAGAAGTTCCATGGTTGGGTCGGCTTCCCGCCTAGGGGTGATTTTCCACCCGGCATCCACCGCTTATCCGCGACTTTCCCGGAGGAATTCCACAGGCTTTTGCACAGGGGCGTTTTCGCGGAATCCTCAGTAAATCCGCGCGATTTTCACCTGTTTTGCACATGATTTTCGTGGGCAATATCAGCGGATTCGTAGTGCGCCTTTTCATCAACTTTTTCGTTCGTTTTCCTCCCGAAAAAAGGGCGAAAAGCAAGCGGAATCCATAATCTGCGGAAAAGTGGTTTCCAGCGGCCTCGACCACCACCGGTAGGGGTTCCGGGGAGCAGTGCACACAGAATGTGGCACGTGGAACAATTTACCGGGTGCTGAGTGCTGAGTGCTGAGTGCTGGATGCTGAGTCAGTACTTCCCCGTCGCGCCCGCTCCGCCGAATTGCCCGCCGTCCTCCGGCTTCGGCTCGAATTCTGCGCGGGGTAGAGCGACAGTGGCGACGGTCTCGAGCTCGTCGTCGAAGCTGGTGAGCCTTGCCGGCGTGCCGACGATGCCGGTGATCCTGTCGCGCAGGGCGCGCGATGCGAGCCAGGAGCCTCCAAGGAGGAGCGCTCCGCCGATGGCGAGCTTCGCTTCGACGGGGAGGGCGATCGTCCGCGCGAGCTCGATGGACGCGATGCCGACTCCGATCCCACCGGCGAGGAAGAGCGCGTGGTAGCGGTGGCGAATGGCGAGGAAGAGCGTCACGGCGCCGTACGCGAAGTAGAGCGAGATGGTGAGGTAGCGCCATTCGGCGTCGGCCTGCGCGTAGCCGACGACGGGAAGCAGGATGGCGATGGCGATGCCGAGGAGCTCGTTCGACGGACGGCGCCACGTGCGCAGCAGCGCGAACGCGGCGACGACGGCGATGACCAGCGCGGCGACGACGCCGAGGTCGAAACGCTTCTCGAAGTACACGGTGATGAAGCCGGCGGCGAGCGCGCCGAAGAGGGGATTGCGCACGCGCGCGCCCGGGATGGCCGCACCGGCCGCGAGCACCAGGAGCGACTCCGGCGTGCCTCGGCTCGGCAGCTCGCTGATCAGCGAGTACAGGCCGCCGATCCAGAGCGCCTCTTCGACGCCCGTCCACCACCAGCGCCACTTGCGGATCAAGGACTCGCCCAGCGCGATGGCGATGACGCCGGTGGCGATGCCGGGGTAGGAGATGTCGATCTGATCGAGGAAGAAATAAAAACCGAGAACGCCGACGACGGTGAGGACAAAGAGCGTGGCTCGCAGAAGAATGCCGTGGGTCCGGTGGGGCACCTTCGCGGCTTCATCGAGGACGGACGCGGCGGCCGGGCCGGAAGCGCGGACCCCCGACAGCATCAGCGCGCGCTCGTGCTCGAGCTTCATTTCGGCTCCTTGAAGCGCGCGTGCAGGAAGAGCAGGCCCGCGACGGCGGCGATCATCGAGACGAGGATGACCAGGAAGGCCAGGGCCTCGAATCGATCCACGAGCTCGAGGAGCATCCAGTCGGCGGCGATGATGCCGTAGACGACGCCGTACAGGACGAACGGCTCGTGCCGCGTGCGGAAGCCCCAAACGATCACCGCGATGGCGATGGCAATCGTGAGGAGCCCCCCCAGCGCAACCTGATCGTCCATGAGCGAGAGGCCGCCGATGAGCGCGGCGTTGGCGGCGAAGTGCTCGAAGGTGCGGGCGAAGGAGACGGCCGGCGGTTGACGGTTGGCGGATGGCGGGAGCTTTGAGTCGATCGCGCGCCAGGCGATGAGAAGCGCGGCGAGCTCGAACGCGGGGAGGGCGACATCCACGAAGCCGCGGTCTTTGTCGAAGCCGAGGTATCCGCCGAGGGCGGTGATGGCGAGGGAGAGCAACATGCGCGAGCGGTATGCGTACGCGGCCGCGGTGTGGACGACAGCGAGGAGGAGCAGGTGGCGCTTCCACGCGTCGTCGAAGAGGTGGAACTGCGCCTCGATGAAGGCAACGTCGGCGCTGACGAGCAGCGCGCCGAGGAGGAGGATGTAGTCGTCGACGACGCTCGCCCGCGCGCGGCGCCACCAGGTCCACCCGTAGCACGCGGCCGCGGCGACGCCGATGAGGATCGCCAGCGCCAGCGGTCCGATGCGATCGAGGTTGTCCTTGAGAAGCACGCCCGCCGCCCCGGCAAGGAGGGTCGCGCCCAGCCATCCGGCGATGCGCAGCTCGGGATAGACGGAGAAGACCTCACGTCGCTCGCGCGCGATCAGCGCGTTCGTCGCCGCATCGCCGAGACGCGGGCGGAGAGCTTCGAGCTCGGGCTCGAGGGAGAACACAGGGCCATCATAGTGCTGAGTCCTGAGTGCTGAGTCCTGAGTTCTGAGTCCTGGGTGCTGGGTGCTGGGTGCGGGGTGCGGGGTGCGGGGTGCGGGGTGCGGGGTGCGGGGTGCGGGGTGCGGGGTAAAAGGTGAAAGGCGTTTTCCAGGGGCGAAGCTACTGCAGGACAGGCGGTGCTGGCGCTGACTTCTAGCACTCAGCACTCAGCACTCAGCACTCAGCACTCAGCACTCCCCGCGAATCAGACCCAGTTATCCAGTTTCTCGACGCTGACGACGCTCCAGCCGAAGCCGGTGGTCTTGACGGTCTGGCGGACGAACGTCCAGCCGAGTTTCCCCCGCCAGCCGAGGATGGCAAAGCGGTGGCCTTCCTCGCGCTTGTGGGATTCGACAACGGTGATGTTCGGCGTGGACATCCAGCGCAGCCAACTCGTGGCGTCTTTCATCTCTGTCGCGATCGTCGACTGCATGCCTTTGGCGTTCATCGACGAGTCCTCGAGTTGCTCGTTCACGTGTACGACGCGCGGGGTGTACCAGTTCTTGTCGACCGCGAACATGCAGCCGGTCAGCGGACCGGTGTAGAAGTAGTCGGCCTGGCTGCCGAGCTTCCCGGTCGAGACGTCGTTCTCAGCCCACCCCAGGACATAAAACGAAGCTCGCTCCTCCTCGGAACCGGCGGTTTTCATCTGGGCGACGTTGAGGTCGTCGTCGTACTCGAGCTTCAGGTACTTCACGCGGAGCCCGACCCCTTCGGCCGGACAGGTCGTCGGGACGCTCTGCAGAAACTTCAACGGGTCCGCCGTGAACTGCTTCGTCACATTGGCCATGGATGCAGCTTCGCACAGCTTCGCATTGGCTTCGCAGAGAATAGGGGGAAGGTGCAAAGTGGCTTCGCTTGTCGGCGCGAGCACCTTCCTTTCTCTTCGAGAACACCGGTGGGGTGTAGGTCGCGTTGTAGCTGTATGGCACGCGTTGCGACGTATGCGGAAGTCCCGGTTGGATGGGACCTGGGGCGCTCTGTCGCCCGCTACGCGGGCTGGATTGGACGCAATCGCAAGTCCCCCGGCTGAAAGCCGGGGGCTATTTCCTCTTGCCCGCTACGCGGGCGCATTGACCGCTTCGTGGGGGCACATTGACCGCTTCGTGGGCCTATTGACCGCCGTGAGTCTGCGCGATTGAAGCGTCAGGCACGTTGCGCCGCCCGAACCGCGACCGTCGAATTATCGGAGACGTGCCGTAAGGCGGTGCAACCAGCGATGCCCGCCGAGCCGGCTAGTGTGCGCGAAGGGGCGTCAGGCGGTTGCGCCGCCCGAAGCCGCGACCGTCGAATTTATCGGAGACGTGCCGTGAGGCGGAGTAACCAGCGATGCCCGCCGAGCCGGCTAGACGAGATACGCTACTGCGAAGCCGATCTGCGCGGCCATCATCATCAGATACATGTGGCGCCAGCTGGGGTGGTTCTCGGTGGCCGTGAGCTCGTCGGGATTGCGGACGATCAGCCAGACCGTGTACGCGCCCCACAGCGCGAGGGTGAATCCGAGGATGGTGATGAAGGTGGCGTTGCCGGTGAGGATCCCGGTGCTCGCACCGATGGGCATGAGCAGCCAGGGGATCACGAAGAAGGGGGAGATCATCCAGGCCGCCTTGCGCACGCCGAAGGCGATGGGCAGGGTGCGGCAGCCGCCGGCGGCGTCGCCTTTCATGTCGCTGAAGTCTTTCGTCGACGCGGCGCCGAGGAGGAAGAGCATGAAGATCAGACCGATGAACCACGGCTCGGCTTCGAGCGCGCGCGCGACCATCGTCCAGCCGGCGACCTTCAGCAGCAATCCCCGGGGGATGGCGATGGTCAGGTTCGCGCCGATGGGATGCGCCTTCGTGCGGCCGAGGGCGGGAACGGAGTAGACGAAGGTCGACACCAGGGCGATGACGTAGATGAAGAAACACTCGTGCCACGCCAGCGGCGCGAAGAGCTTCTGCGTCCAGGTGGTGTACGGATAAACGACGACGAGCCACGTAGGGATCGTCCCCAGTGCATAGAGGATCCAGGTGAAGATCCACGCCCCGCGAGTGGAGACCTGGCCCGCCACGAGCGGGCGATTGGGCTTGTTGATGCGGTCGATCTCGAGGTCGTAGATCTGATTGAGGGTGTTGTTCGCGGCATTGAGGAACGCCGCGCAGAGGGAGCCAAGAGCGACGGTGAGGAGGACGGAGGTGGTGACCGCGCGGCTGGGATCGGGATTGTGAGCGGAGCCCCACGCGCAGACGGCGCCGGAGATGATGCCGAGGAGCGGCGGCAGGAGAGTGAAGGGTCGGGCGAGGGTGAGGTAGGCACGCAAGCGGCCGGTAGTGTACTGCTCTGAACCCTGAGCGGGAGCGAAGGGTCATGGGTGCCCCCTCGTTGCGTGGCCGCGCGGTCGCATCGCGTGGCACCGACCTCGTGAGGGCTCCCTTGACCCTTCGCTCCGCTCAGGGTTCGGGGGGGCGCCAACCGCCAACCGGTAGTAGACTCCTTCCGTGCCAGCACCACGCAAAGCCGCCCCTGAGACCGTCACCGAGGACGCCGATTACGGCAAGCCACCTTCCCAACGCATGAGCGAGAGCAAGATCGCGCTCTTCATCGACTTCGAGAACATCGCCATCGGCGTGATGGACGCGAAGTACAAGAAATTCGAGATCAACCTGGTCCTGGAGCGCCTCCTGGAGAAGGGGAAGCTCGTCGTCAAGCGCGCCTACAGCGACTGGGACAAGTTCCCGGACTACAAGCGCGAGTTGCACGAAGCGGCCATCGAGATGATCGAGATTCCCGGCCGCGGCTACTCGGGCAAGAACTCCGCGGACATCCGCATGGCCGTCGACGCGATGGACATGTGCTGGTCCAAGGACCACATCGACCTCTTCGTCATCGCCTCCGGCGACTCCGACTTCTCGCCGCTGGTCTCGAAACTGAAGGAGAACGACAAGTACGTGATCGGCTGCGGCGTGAAGAACTCGTCGAGCAACCTGCTGATCGACAACTGCGACGAGTTCATCTTCTACGAGGACCTCGTCCGCGGCGTGGCCAAGGCTCCGAAGGTCGCGTTCCAGGACAAGAAGAAGGCCGAGGTGTTCAAGCTCCTCATCGACTCGATCAAGGCCCTCATGCGCGAGAACAAAGAGATCCTCTGGGGATCGATGGTCAAGCAGACCATGCAGCGCAAGAAGCCGACGTTCAACGAGGAGTACTACGGCTACAACACCTTCAGCGACCTGCTGGAAGACGCGCAGAGCAACGACATCATCAAGATCAAGAAGGACCAGAAGTCGGGGTCTTACGTGATCACGGGGTTCGCGCAGTCGGCCGTTTGAGTCGTCGAGTCGCCGAGTCGTCGAGTCTTTGCGACGTCGCGGCTTCAGGGGTGGAGGCTCATAGGCTCACAGGCTCACAGACGACGACCCTGTGCGACTGTGAGACTGTGAGACTGAGACTGTGAGACTCCGCGGCGACTCGACGACTCGGCGACTCAAAGACCCGGCGACATAGAATACGCGCCGTGCCCGGCCTCGAGAATCGCGCCCACTATCCCGTGCTCATCATCGGTACCGGCATTTCCGGGCTAACGACCGCTTTCACGCTCGCGAGCGCGGGGATGAAGGTACTGCTGGTGACGAAGGCCTCCGATCCCGCGGACTGCAATACGTCATGGGCGCAGGGCGGGATCATCTACCAGGGGGAGGGCGACACGCCGGCGCAGCTGGTGACGGACATCGCCCGGGCCGGCGCGGGGATCTCGAACGAGGAAGCAGTGAACTGGCTCGCCGTGGAGGGGCCGCGCGTCGTCAAACAGCTGCTGCTCGACAGCGTACACGTGCCGTTCTCGACGAGGGACGAGGGGGAGCTCGACCTGACGCAGGAGGGGGCGCACTCGATGCCGCGCATCATCCACGCCGGCGACGCCACCGGACGCGCGATCGAGACCTCGCTCCTCAACCGCGTGAAGTCGGAGCCGAACATCACGCTTGCCACGGACATCACGGCCATCGATCTTCTGACGACCCACCACCATCCGCTCGACATCCAGGTGCGCTATCGCCTGTCCAACGAGTGCGTGGGGGCGTATCTGCTCGACAACCGCACGAACGAGGTCTACACGATCTTCGCCGACTACACGGTCCTCGCGACAGGCGGCATCGGCCAGATCTATCTGCATACGACGAACACGCGAAACTCCCTCGGCGACGGCGTAGTCATGGCCCATCGCGCGGGCGCGCGGATCATGAACGCGGAGTACGTCCAGTTCCACCCCACCGCGCTCGCGGACAAGAATGCGAATCACTTCCTGATCTCCGAGGCGCTGCGGGGTGAGGGGGCTCGGCTCCGGAATCAGCGGGGCGAGTACTTCATGGAGCGCTACGCGCCCGAGCAGAAGGACCTGGCCCCGCGCGACATCGTGGCTCGGGCGATCGTCGAGGAGATGACGCGCAACAAGGAAGAATTCGTCTACCTCGACCTGGCCAACTACTACCACGGGCCGCAGCCGATCGCGGAGCGCTTCCCGAACATCCGCAAAGCGTGTCTCGACATGGGCATCGACATCGAGCGCGATCCCATCCCGGTGGTTCCCGCGGCGCACTACTTCTGCGGTGGGATTCTGGTGAACACGTTCGGGGAGTCGACGCTGGCCCGGTTGTACGCGATCGGCGAGACGTCGTGCTCGGGCCTGCACGGCGGGAACCGCCTGGCGTCGACGTCACTGCTCGAGGGACTGACCTGGGGCTACTACTCGGCGCAGTCGATTCGCCAGAAGATCACCACCCCGGCGTCGAGCGCGTCGCCGTCCGCGCGGCGCGCGTACTCTTCCCTCCCCGCCGGCAACGGCTCGATCCCCGGTTCCATCCTCGGAACGATCCCGGACTGGCGGCCGCCCGGAAGCGAGAACCTCGAGGATCCCGCGCTCATCCTCCAGGACTGGACGACGATCCAACACACGATGTGGAACTACGTGGGGATCGTCCGCACCTACGAGCGTCTCAAGCGCGCTCTCGCCGACATGCACCACCTCGGCACGCGCCTCACGAAGTACTACCACGAGTCGACGATCAGCAAGTCGATCGTGGAGCTCTTCCACGGGCAGCAGATGGCGACGATCGTCGCGAACGCCGCGATCCGGAATCCGCAGTCGACCGGGGCTCACTTCCGGAAGGATTGACGGCCCGCTGCCATCCTCAAGCGTTCTGCTTGAGCTCTCCTACGATTCCCTGCAGCGCCTTCTTCGCGTCGAGGAACAGCATCATGGTGTTCGGGTTCTCGAAGAGCTCGTTCTTGATGCCCGCGAAGCCTGCCGACAGGGAGCGCTTGATGACGATGACCGATCCCGCGTTCCAGGCCTGAAGCACGGGCATGCCGGCGATCGCGCTCTGGGGGTCCTTCTCCGCAGCCGGATTCACGACGTCGTTCGCACCGATGACCAGCGCGACGTCGGCGGTCTTGAGCTCACGGTTCGATTCGTCCAGCTCGAGCAGCTTCTCGTATTCGACGTCCGCCTCCGCGAGGAGGACGTTCATATGACCCGGCATGCGCCCGGCGACCGGATGAATCGCATAGAAGACCTGCGCGCCACGCGCCTCGATGATGTCGGCGATCTCGCGTACGGTGTGCTGCGCCTGGGCGACGGCGAGGCCGTATCCGGGAATCACGATGATCTTCTCGGCTGCGTCGAGGAGCATGGCCGCCTCTTCCACGCCGCCCGATCTCACGGGACCGTACTCGCCGCCGCCGCCGCCGGCGCCTTCCGTCACCGCGCCGAATCCGCCGAAGATGACGTTGGCGAGTGAGCGGTTCATCGCCTTGGTCATCACATTCGTGAGGATGAGACCGGAGGCACCCACGAGCGCGCCGGCAACGATCAGCATGGCGTTGTTGATGACGAATCCCGTCGCCGCCGCGGCCAGTCCCGAATAGGAGTTGAGCAGGGAGATGACGACCGGCATGTCGGCGCCGCCGATGGGGATGACGAGCATCACCCCGAGGGCGAGAGACAGGGCGATGACGATCCACGCCAGCATCACGTACTGCGCGGGCTCTAGCGTCCCAAACGCGAACCAGAGGCCGACACCGACCGGGATCAGAAAGAGGATCGCGTTGATGACGTGGCGTCCAGGGAGAAGCACCGGGTTGCCTTTGGCGATCTTTCCCTGCAGTTTGAGGTAGGCGATGAGGCTGCCGGCGAGCGTGACGCCGCCGATCAGAATCGACAGCGCGATGGTGAGCGCGGAGGATGCACCGATGGCGTCGGCGAGACGGCCGGTCTTCCCGGCCTCGATGTAGCCGACGTAGAGAGCCGACGTCGCCACGAGGAGCGATGCGCCGCCACCGAAGCCGTTGAAGATGGCCACCATCTCCGGCATCATCGTCATCGGGACGCGGACCGCGCCGAGCCAGCCGATGACCGAGCCGATGAGCACCCCGGCGATGATCCAGCGGTAGTCGATCCGGCCGGCCTCGATCAACGTGCCGATGATGGCCAGCAGCATCCCCAGGCCGGCCATCGCGTTGCCCCGACGCGCCGAGCTCACCTTGGTCATGCCTTTCAGGCCGAGGATGAAGAGCGCCGCGGAGACGAGGTAGAGGATCTGCACGAGAGTCGCGACCACGTTGCTCATGCTTTTTTCTTCCCGAACATCCGGAGCATCCGGTCGGTGACGGCGAAGCCGCCCACGACGTTGATCATGGCGAAGACGATGGCCGTGACGCCGAGGATGTTGCTCATGGTCACGTTGCCGGTGTTGGCCGCGAGAAGCGCTCCGACGATGGTGATGCCGGAGATGGCGTTCGCGCCGGACATGAGCGGCGTGTGGAGCGTCGGCGGGATCTTCGTGATGATCTCGAGACCGACGAACATTGCGAGAACGAACAGATAGATGCCGATCAGCAGTGGACCCATGTTCATGCACCCCCTTGCAGCAGCTCGGCGGTCGGCCGGTGGACGACCGTGCCATCGTGCGTCAGGAGGGAGCCGCGGATGATCTCGTTCTCCAGATCGAGAGCGATCTCCCCCCCTTTCTTCACGAATTCGCCCGAGAGCGACTGGATGTTGCGGGCGTAGAGGACGCTCGCGTCGTACGGGACGGTCCCGGCGAGGTTCGAGTACCCGAGGATCCGCACCCCCTTGTAAACCACCTCGGCATCGAGTTGGGAGCCTTCGACATTGCCGCCGGCTTCAACGGCCAGGTCGAGAACGACCGAGCCGGGACGCATGCCGTCGAGCATCTCCCGGGTGACGAGAATCGGCGCCTTCCTGCCAGGAACCTGTGCGGTCGTGATCACGACGTCCGCCGCCGCGATATGACGGGTGACGATCTCGCGCTGCTGGCGGAGAAACTCGGCGGAGACTTCGCGGGCGTAGCCGCCGGCGCCCTCGCCGCTCTCCTCCATGGGGAGATCGATGAAGCGGCCGCCGAGCGAGGCAACCTGCTCCTTGACCGCGGGACGGATGTCGGACACCTCGACCACTGCCCCGAGGCGCTTCGCCGTGGCGAGGGCCTGCAGGCCGGCCACCCCCGCACCCATCACGACGACTCTCGCAGGTTTGATCGTGCCCGCGGCGGTCATCAGGAGAGGGAAATAGCGCGGCAACTCGGTCGCGGCGACCAGGGCCGCCTTGTAGCCGGCGATGCTGGCCTGCGAGGACAGCGCGTCCATCGTCTGGGCCCGCGTGGTGCGCGGGATGAGCTCCATGGCGAAGCTCGTCACTTTCCGCTCGACGAGACCGCGGACGAGGTCGAGATGGCGGTGCGGCGCAAGGAGTGCGATGAGGATCGCACCGGGCTTCATCGACGCGACGTCGGACAGGAGTGGCGGGGCGACCGACGCCACGACGTCCGCGCCCGCGAAGCCTTCGCCGCGGCTCACGATCGTGGCACCGGCCGCGACGAATTGGTCGTCCGTGATGAACGCCTTTTCCCCCGCGCCCGACTCGACGGAGGCGGCAAGTCCGGCCTTGATGAAAAGCCTCACGGTCTCGGGCGTCGCCGCCACTCGCGTCTCGCCGGGAGGAGATTCCTTCGGAATGAATAGGTTCGGCATGGCCGGCGAATTCTACCTACTTGCGGAATGGGCGCATGTGACGATGAGGGGCGCCGGAAATCCACGAATCTGCTAGTGCTAGAGCTAGCCCGCTAGAAAAGGTCTCCCTGTTTCCGCGCTGCGCTGAGTGGGTAGCCGAGGTGCTCATAGGCGGTGCGGCTGGCAACGCGCCCGCGGGGGGTGCGTTGGAGAAAGCCGATCTGGATGAGGTAGGGCTCGTAGAGGTCCTCGATGGTACCGCGGTCCTCGCCGATCGAAGATGCGAGCGCGTTGAGGCCGACCGGGCCGCCGCCGAAGCGCTCGATCACGGTGTTCAGGAGCTTGCGGTCGATCTCGTCGAGCCCGTACTCGTCGACTTCGAGCATGTGCAGCGCCTCGCGTGCAATGGCGACGTCGACCCGGCCCTCGTGACGCACTTCGGCGAAATCGCGTACGCGGCGCAGCAGTCGGTTGGCGATGCGGGGCGTACCGCGCGAGCGCCGCGCGAGCTCGACCGCGGCGTCGCGCTCGGTGGGTATGCCGAGGATGTCGGCGGAGCGGCGGACGATGATCGTCAGCGACTCGACGTCGTAGAAGTCGAGGCGGTGGACGATGCCGAAGCGCGCGCGCAGCGGGGCGGTGAGGAGGCCGGCACGCGTCGTTGCGCCGACGAGGGTGAAGCGCGGCAGCTCGACCTTCAACGTGCGCGCCGCCGGTCCCTGTCCGATGACGACGTCGACGTGAAAGTCCTCCATCGCCGAGTAGAGGACTTCCTCGACGATGGCCGGCAGGCGGTGGATCTCGTCGATGAACAGCACGTCGCCGGCTTCGAGGTTCGTGACGATGGCCACGAGGTCGCCCGGCTTCTCGAGCGCGGGACCGGAAGTCGAGCGGAGGCTGGCGTTCATCTCGTTGGCGACGATGTTCGCGAGCGTGGTCTTGCCGAGGCCGGGGGGGCCGAACAGGAGGACGTGATCGAGCGCCTCGGCGCGGTTGCGGGCGGCGGTGAGGGAGATCTCGAGGTTCGCCTTCACCTTGTGCTGACCGATGTACTCGCGCAGCAGTCTGGGGCGGAGGGAGAGCTCGGTCTGGAGGTCGTCCTGGTCGGGAGTTGCGGCGAGGATGCGCTCGTCGGTCACGGTCGGCAGTCTAACTCCAACCCCAACTCTTCTAACCCTGAGGAGCGAAGCGACGAAGGGTCAAGGGAGCCCCCGCGCTGCGTCGGCCGAAGCACTGTGAGGGCTCCGCGGACCCTTCGCTCCGCTCAGGGGTTGCGACGAAGGGTCAAGGGCGCCCCCGCGCTGCATCGGCAACGGCATCGAGAGGGCTCCGTTGACCCTTCGCTCCGCTCAGGGGTTATGACGCTGACCCTTCGCTCCGCTCAGGGTTGACCCGACGGGGAGTGTCACGACGATGCTCGTGCCCTCCCCCTCCTGGGAGGTCACGTCGATCTTTCCGCCATGCTCCTGGACGATGCGGTACGAGATGGCCATGCCCAGGCCTGTACCGGAGGGGAAGTTCGTGCGGAAGGGCTGGAAGATCCGCTGCAGGTCGGCCGGGGACATGCCGCGGCCGTTGTCGGTGAAGATGATTTGGTACGACGAGTCGGCGACGGTCGTGCGCACCGTGAGGACGCCGCCCTTCGGCATGGCCGCGACGGCGTTGCGGGCGAGATTCCAAAACACCTGGCGGATCTGATCCCCGTCGCCGACGAACGGGAAGGAGGGCGGATCGATCTCGCGCCGGAGCTCGTGGCTCTCACGGAGCTCGGGCGAGTTCTCGAGGAGATCGAGGGTCTCGGAGAGACTGGCGGCCACATCGAACTCCACGGCTCGCTTCTCCTGCGGACGGACGAAGCGGAGGAAGTCGGAGATCGATTTGTTCAGCCGTTCCGATTCCTTCAACACGATGGACATCAGCCGCTGCTCCTGGGGCGTGAGCGACTGCGACTTCTTCAGCACCTGCACCGACCCGGCGATCGCCGCGAGGGGATTCCGGATCTCGTGCGCGATTCCCGCGGACAACTCCCCCACCGCCGCCATCCTGTCCTTGAGCCGCACCTCGGCCTCGAGCTTCTTCACGTCGGTCAGATCCTGAAAGATGACCGTGTAGCCGGAGAAGTGCCCCTCGAGCGTGCTGAGCGGACTGATGGCGAAGCCGAGGCTCCGGCGCTCGCCGTCGGGGTGAACATGATCGCTCTCCCTCCGGAGGATACTGCCCGTGGACAGATCCACGCGCGCCACCTCCCACTCCTGGGGAGTGAAGAACCCGAGCGCCGTCACATGCCGGCCGAGCGTCGACAGAGCATCCGTGCGGAGGATGCTCGCGCCGGCGGGGTTGATGAACGTCGCGGTGCCGGAGGACGAGAGCGTGATCAAGCCGGACGGAATCGAGTCGACGACGTTCTGATTCAGAGCGCGAAGCTCCGCCAGGTTCTGACGGTTCGCGTCGAGCTCGCGCGCCGTCCGCTGGAGCTGCTCGGAGAGGTATGAGGTGAGCAGGGCCGTGGCATAGAAGCCGGAGAAGTTCGCGGCCATGTTCAGGTAGAGCCGCGAGGAGGTCCAGGCCACGGGCAGCAGCAGCGTCTGCTCGGGCATCGGAAGCACGCCGTAGTACATGAGATCGACCAGCGCACCGTAGAAGATCGACGCCGCGGATGCCGCGAGCAGGCCGCCCCGCCGGTAGAGCAGCATCGACGCCGTGATGACGGAGACGAGATAGAGGAACGAGAACGGCGAGTCGAGACCTCCGGTGAAGTAGACCAGCAGCGTCTCCACGCCGAGGTCGCCGCCGGTCTGGATGGCGAGATTGAGGTTGCGCGAGGGGAAGGCGAACGCGAGACCGATGTACACGAGTGTGAGCGCGTAGCTGACGCCCGCGGCCGCGTAGAGGTAGTCGAGAGGAAGAACCTCGCGGATCGTGTACTGGATGATCAGGGCCGCGAGCAGGAGCGTGGTGACGACCACGACCCGGACGGCGATGAGCATCCGGACGTCATTACTCATGGCAGTGCTGAGTGCTGCGTGCTGAGTGCTGAGTGACGCTCCACGCCAGGGCGACCTTCGCGCCTGGGCGGGCGGGACTCAGCACTCGGCACTCAGCACTCAGCACTGCAGGCGGGCCGGAGCCCGCCCGCGCACGTGCGATTATCCCAGCTGTCCGATCAGCGTGAACATCGGCATGTACATCGCGATGACGATGCCGCCGATGGCGACGCCGAGGAACGCGATGAGGACGGGCTCGAGGAGCTTCATCAGGCCGGCCACGGCCACGTCGACTTCTTCCTCATAGAATTCCGCGATTTTCGAGAGCATGGTGTCGAGAGCGCCGGTCTGTTCGCCGACGGCGATCATCTGCACGACCATCGGCGGAAAGATCTCGGTGTCGCCCAGCGGCTCGCTGATCGTCTTTCCTTCCTCGACGGATTTGCGCGTGGACATGATCGCGTCTTCGATCACGGAGTTCCCGGCGGTGCGCGCCGTGATGGTCAGGCCGTCGAGGATGGGAACGCCCGACGACGTCAACGTCGCGAGCGTGCGGCAGAAGCGGGCCACGGCGATCTTGCGCAACAGAATGCCGATGATCGGCGCCTTCAGCAGCAGGCCGTCGAGGACGCGCTTGCCCTTGTACGTCTGGTGGTACTTCTTGGTAGCGAACCAGCCCGCGACGAACAGCAGCATGATCAGCCACCAGAAGTCGGCGATGAAGTTCGACAGGGCGATGACGACGCGCGTCGGCATCGGCAGCTCCGCGCCGAGGCTCTCGAACAGGGAGGCGAAGACGGGGATGACCTTCCAGAGAATGACCGCGACGACGATGCAGGCGATGCTGATGACCGCCACCGGGTAGATCATCGCCGACTTGACCTGCCCGTTGAGCTTGACCGCCTTCTCGATGTAGTTCGCGAGGCGCTGCAGGATCGTGTCGAGGATACCGCCCGCTTCGCCGGCGGCGACCATGTTCGTGTAGAGGTCGCTGAAGACCTTGGGGTGCTTGCGCATCGAGTCGGCGAGGTTGGAGCCGGACTCGACGTCCGAGCGGATCTGGATCAGGACCCGCTTGAAGGTTTTGTTGTCCTGCTGGTTCCCGAGAATCTCGAGGCACTGCACGAGCGGCAGGCCGGCATCGATCATGACTGAGAACTGGCGGGTGAAGATGGCGATGGACTGTTGCGGAACGCCCCCGCCGAACTTCGGGAGAGCGATCTCCTTGCCCTTCTCCTTGACGGCCGTGACGACGATCTGCTGCCGTCGCATCATGGCGATGACGGCGTCTTTCGAGTCGGCCACCAGGACGCCCGTCTGCGTCTGCCCGTTCCTCGCTGTGCCCTTCCACTCGAATGTCGGCATACCTTCCTCCTACCACCACCCGGTGCTGAGTGCTGCGTGCTGGGTGCTGAGTGGCTCCGCCTCAGGCGCGATGCGCGCCGGGGGGCGGCAGGACTCAGCACTCAGCACTCAGCACTCAGCACTCCTCCTACGCCGGTCTGCTCGGCCGCGACGCACCGATCGTCTGCGACGGTCCCTGATGAAACAGTGCGCCGGCGCCGCGGGAGATCATCTCCTGCAGCTCGTCGGGATTCGACGAGCGCGACAGCGCTGTCTGCAGCGTGATCAATTTTTTGAAGTACAACGTCGCCAGTGACTGATTAAATGTCTGCATTCCGTACTTGGACTGGCCGGTCTGCATCATCGAATAGATCTGATGGACCTTGTCCTCGCGGATCAGATTGCGAATCGCGGCGTTGGGAACGAGGATCTCCATGGCCATGACCCGGCCCTTGCCGTTGGCCTTCGCCAGAAGGGCCTGGCAGAGGATTCCCTCGAGCACGAACGACAGTTGCGCCCGGATCTGGGGCTGCTGGTGCGCGGGGAAGACGTCGACGATCCGGTTGATCGTCTGCGCGGCGGAATTGGTGTGGAGAGTGCCAAAGGTGAGGTGGCCGGTCTCGGCGATGCGGAGCGCGGACTCGATGGTCTCGAGGTCGCGCATCTCGCCGATGAGCACTACGTCGGGGTCCTGCCGGAGCGCGCTCTTGAGCGAGTTGCCGAACGAATGCGTATCCGCGTGCAACTCGCGCTGATTGACGATGCAGTTCTTGTGCTGGTGGAGGAACTCGACCGGGTCCTCGATGGTGATGATGTGCTCGTGTCGCTCGCGGTTGATCTTGTCGATCATCGCCGCGAGCGTCGTGGACTTGCCCGAGCCGGTCGGACCGGTGACCAGGACCAGCCCGCGCGGCTTGTTGCAGATCTCCTCGACCACCGCGGGCAGCCCAAGCTCCTTGAATCCGAGGATCTCGTAGGGGATCTGCCGGTAGACGGCGGCGGTCGCACCGCGCTGGTTGAAGATGTTCGCGCGGAAGCGCGCCAGACCCTTGATCCCGAACGAGAGGTCGAGCTCCAGGTTCTCCTCGAAGCGGTGCTTCTGCGCGTCGGTGAGCACCGAATACGCGAGCTGCTTGGTCTCGGGAGCGGCCAGCGGCGGCATGTCCAGAGGCACGAGCTTGCCGTCGATGCGGATCTGGGGCGGCGAGTTCGTCGTGACGTGCAGGTCCGAGCCGCCGCGCTCGACCATGGTCTTCAGAAGCTGATGAAGGGTAACGGCCATTCTGGTCTCCGGTTGCTCAACCGCCCACCACTGTCTCGCGCACGACCTCTTCCACGGTGGTCACTCCGTCCTTGATTTTAATCAACCCTGAGCGCCGGAGGGTGATCATGCCGTTCTCCATGGCCTTGCGCTTGATGTCGATGGCCGTGCCGCCGGAGAGGATCAGGTCGCGGATGTCGTCGTCGATGACCATCACTTCGATCAGGCCGACGCGGCCTTTGTACCCGGTGTTGTTGCACTTCTCGCAGCCGCGGCCTTTGTAGATGTTGAAGGTCCCGACGTCTTCTTTTTTGTATCCGAGGTTCATGACCGCCTGCGGCGCCATCTCCACGACCTCTTTGCAGTTCTGGCAGATGCGGCGGACCAGGCGTTGCGCGGCGATGAGCTGAGTGGCCGTGGCCACCAGGAACGGCTCGATGCCCATGTTCATGAGCCGATTGATCGTCGACGGCGCGTCGTTCGTGTGCAGAGTCGAGAGCACGAGGTGCCCGGTGAGGGCGGCCTTGATGGCGATCTCCGCGGTCTCGAAGTCGCGGATCTCGCCGACGAGGATGATGTTCGGATCCTGCCGCAGGAACGATCGGAGCGTCGCGGCGAAGTTCAGACCGATCGACTCCTTCATCTGAACCTGGTTGATCCCGGGGAGATTGAACTCCACCGGATCCTCGGCCGTCATGATGTTGACTTCCGGCGAGTTGACCTTCGAGAGGGCGGAGTAGAGCGTGTTCGTCTTTCCCGAGCCGGTCGGGCCGGTGACGAGCACCATCCCCCACGGCTTGAAGATCGCCTCCTCGAAACGGACCAGCGACTCGGCCTCGAACCCGAGCTTCCTCATGTCGAGCATGAGGTTGTCCTTGTCGAGCAGACGCATGACGATCTTCTCGCCGAAGAGCGTGGGCAGGACGGAGACGCGGAAGTCGAGCTCCTTGTTCTTGTCCTCGAGCTTGATCTTGAGCTTGATGCGGCCGTCCTGCGGAAGGCGCTTCTCGGCGATGTCGAGCTTTGCCAGAATCTTCATGCGCGACGTGATCGCGTCCTTCAGCTTCAGCGGCGGATTCATGATCTCGTAGAGGATCCCGTCCATCCGGAACCGGACGCGGTACTCCTTCTCGTACGGCTCGATGTGGATATCCGAGGCGCCGCGCTTGATGGCGTCGGTGAGGATCAGGTTGCAGAGCTTGACGACGGGCGCCTCTTCGGCGGAGTCCGCCAGGGCACCGACGTCCAGCTCCTCGTCGTCCTCGAGGACCTCGAGGTCGGCGCTTTCCTGCGTCTGAAGGTCTTCCATGACCTTCTTCAGCTCGAGCGACGAGGTCGTGCCGTAGTAGCTGTCGATGGCCGCCTTGATCCCCAGCTCTGAGGCCACGACCGGCTCGACGTTGTAGCCGGTCATGAACTTGATGTCGTCCATGGCGAAGACGTTCGTCGGATCGGCCATGGCGATGGTGATCGTGGCGCCGGTCTTGTTGACCGGGAGAATGTTGTATTTGCGGGCGACGTCGCCGGGGATGAGCTTGATGACGCCGGAGTCGATCTCGAAATGCTGGAGGTTGATCGAGGGCACGCCGAACTGCTGGCTGAGACACTCGGTGATGTCTTCCTCCGACACGAAACCGAGCTTGATCAGCGTTTCGCCGAGCTTCCCGCCGGTCTCTTTCTGGACGCGCAGCGCTTCCTTGAGCTGATCCTGGGTGATCAGGCTCGCTTTGGTGAGCAACTCACCGAGACGAACACTCATATCTGCTTTCTAGAGTCTCCTGGCCGAGGTGGCGGCGAGTGTACCATCCGTCACTTTTTTGCTTCGACTTGCATCGGCGGATCGACGGAGGTCACGCCCTTGTTCAAACCAATCAGCGTCGCCGTCACCGCCCCGAACTTCACCTCGGTGCGGATCCGCACGGGGAGCTTCCTCTCGTCGTCGCTGAACCACAAGAAAAGGCGTTCCTCCCGCTCGACGCCGCCGCTGATCATCTGCGGCTCGACGCGCAAGCAATCGAAGGTGCCCGCCGGTGTCCGCACCTTCTCTCTGCGCACGACGCGGGCGTGAACAGTGTAGAGCTTTCCGTCGGCGATCAGCTCGAAGTCGTAGACCTTGCCGGGTGTGAGGTCGCGCATGCGAAGCAGGTAGATGACGGAGATCGGATCGAAGATGGGACGCGGCACGCGCACCTTCTTGACCTTCTTGCGCGTGCGGGTGGCGACGCCGTCCTCGACGACGGTGACTTCTTCGATCGCGTCGCCGTCCTCGTCGAGGCGCTTGACGTACCGGGTCGTCGAGAAGTCGCTGCGGGCGACGGTGGTCTCGATCTCGTCGCGGACTTTGTAGAAGCGGGAGAACGAGGGGGTGGAGCGGGCGATGGAGGTGATGCGAAAGCTGTCGTCGCCGAGGGGCTGGATCGTCATCCGCGCGGTCCCGCCGGTGATCTTCAGCCAGGTGAGGTTGTAGTCGAGGGTCTCGCCTTCGGCGAATCGGTGGTCGCCCGGGGTACCCGCCAGTTGCGCCGCGATGAGGGCGGCGAGCAACAGGCTCACTCGGCGAGCACGCTTTCGAGCGTATTCATGACCTCTTCAACAGAAATCGACTCCATTGATTTCGTCGTTCGAAAGCGATCGATGATGCGTCCGGGCTGGTGATACGGGCCGTTGCGACTCGGATCGGTCGGCCCATAAAGGCCGACGACTCTCGTGCCGAGCGCGTCCGCGAGGTGAAGAGGACCGGTATCCCCTCCGACGACCAGCTCGGCCTCCCGAAGGATCCCCGCGAGCTCGCGGAGACTCGTCGGAGGGGCGATCCGCGCGCCGATGGTCTCTGCCAGCTCGCGCTCTCCCGGTCCCCACACGACCAGCGCCCTCGACCCGAGTCTCTTCGCGAGTTCGCGAAAGTGCGGCCAGATCTTGTTCGGCTTGCCCGCGCCAGGGAGGAGAACGATCGCGTTCTCGCAACCGGGAACGTCTTTCGCGAACGGTTGCCAGTTGCCGGTTGCCCCTTGCCCGTGCAGTTGCGTTCCCCGGGCGAGCTCGAGGTTCTGGTCGACGACGTGTTTCGCGGTGTCGACCTTCACCTTGCGGTTGGTGAAGAGCAGCGCGGGCTTCTCGCGGATCGCATCTCCGTCGAAGCCGTATCGGGTGCGCGCGCCGGAGAGAAACCCGAAGACCGCGGACTTGACGAGTCCCTGAAAGTCGATCGACGCTTCGACCCCGCGCATCTTCGCAATTGCGTCGACGCCCGCACGAGGATCGCGCCTCCACGTCTTCATCCGCACCGGGATCGCCCTCACGCCCGCAACGATCTCGACGAGCTCCGCGTACGGCGCCTCGACGACCCAGGTGATGTCCGCGCTGTTCTCGAGCGACAGGACGGCGGGGATGGTGTGAATGACGTCCCCGAGGGCAGAGAGGCGCAGGACGAGCAACCGCTTCATCGCCGCATCTTCGCGAGAATCTCCGTCGTGGAGTGGTCTTTCGGATCGCCGACGATGACGACCTTGCCGCCATACGAGCGGACGAGCTCGGCCTCGGGGACGGATTCGGCGGTGTAGTCGGTCCCCTTGCACTGAAAGTCCGGCTTCAGGGTGTGCAGCAGGCGCGCGGGGCTCGTCTCGTCGAAGATCGTGACGTACGTGACGCCGCGAACCGCGGCAATGATCTCCGCGCGCTCGCTCTGCGGCATCAGCGGGCGGCCCTCGCCCTTCAGCACGCGCACGGAATCGTCGCCGTTCACGCCGACGACCAGGACATCGGCCACACGCGCCGCGTCCTGCAGGTAGCGGATGTGACCGACGTGCAGCACGTCGAAGCAGCCGTTGGCAAAGGCAACGGTCCTGCCGGCTTCGCGTTCCGCGGCGAGGGCGTCGAGGAGCTGGGAGTCGGTGAGGATGGGTGCGTTCATGAGAGGTTGCCGGTTGCTAATCATTCAGCTCCTCGTCGCGGTCGATGGCGTGTCTCAATTCTTCATTCGACGCCGTCGCGGTGCCCATCTTCATCACCACGATTCCGCCGGCGTAGTTCGCGAGCTTTGCGGCCTCCGTGAACGACGCTCCCGCGGCGAGGGCGAGGGTGAACGTCGCGATGACCGTGTCGCCGGCGCCGGTGACGTCGGCGACCTGGTCGGTGCCGTACACGGGGATCAGGAACGGCTCGCGCCGGTCGCGTTCGAGGAGGGCCATGCCGCGGCTGCCTCGCGTGATCAGGACGGCCTCGCAGTCGAGGCTCTGCTGGAGGGTCAGCGCCACCTCGCCGATCTTCGCTTCCTCGCCGTTCCACAGCGAGGTCCCTGCGGCGGCCGCGGCTTCCTCTTCGTTCGGCGTCGCGGCAGTGACGCCGGGATAGTCGAGGAGGTCGTAGCGCGAGTCGAGCGTGACCGGACGACCTCGCGCGTACTGCGTCAGCATGGCCACGAGCTGCGGTCGCGCCGCGCCGTAGCCGTAGTCGCTCACGAGCGCCGCATCGCATACGGACATCTGTTCGCGCAGGAGGGCGCCGAACTGCCGGACCTCTTCCTCGGCCATCGCGAAGCTGTCCTCGATGTCGTAGCGGACGATCTGCTGCCGGCTCGCGTGCGGCATGCCGCCGAGGATGCGCACCTTGGTCGGCGTGGCGTACCGGCCGGCGCGGAGAATGCCGCTGCAGTCGATCCCCTGCTCGCTCAGCCTGGCTACGAGCGCGTCGCCCGCAAAGTCATTGCCGAGCACGGAGACGGGGACCGGGAGTCCGCCGAGGGAGAAGATGTTGTGGATGGCGTTGCCGGCACCGCCCAGAAGGATGTCGTCGCGGTACTGCCGGAGGATGAGCACCGGCGCCTCGCGCGAGATGCGCTTTGGCGTCCCGTAGATGAAGCGGTCCGCTACGATGTCGCCATAGACGACGATCAGCTTCCCCTTCATCGCTTCCGTTACCTGGAGCAGGCGGGAGCGGGAAAACACGGGCGGACTATAAAGGATGAAGGATGAAGGATGAAGGCGGGCTGGTCGAGGGCGTGCACTTCTATCGCGAAGGTCCCTACGTCGTTTTCACCGAGCTGTACCTCCGCGAACGAGGATATTGTTGCGAGTCAGGATGCAGACACTGCCCCTACGGGTTCAGACGCGATCAGCGCACGGATGTGCCGGGAGGAAAGGCTGAAAGGCCGGAAGGATGAAGGATGAAGTTCATCCTTCATCCTTCATCCTTCCGACCTTCATCCTTCATCCTTTCGGCCGCCTCGCGGAGCTCGATCTTCTCCGGTTCGGTGAGCACGGCTTCGACGTCGATCAGCAGGTAGACCTCGTCGGCGTGGGGGACGACACCGATCAGGAGCTCGCCACGGATGCCGCGCACGAGCGGCGGCGGCGGCAGGAACGACTCGGTCGGAAGCGTCACGATCCGGCGCACTTCATCGACCTTCAGGCCGATCACGCCGGCGGTCGTATGGGTGATGAGAAGCAGCGGCTGCTCGATGCGCTCGGAGTGTGGATAGAGACGCTCGCGCAGATCGATGATCGGGATGACCTCGTTGCGAAGAACGATGATCCCTTCGACGAAAGACGGAGCCGTCGGCACGGAGGTCGAGCCGGTGTACGGGACGATTTGGCGCACGGCCATGATGTCGAGGACGAACGTCTCGGGGCCGACGCGGAAAGTGATGAGGCGAACCTCGGTGGCGACGGCCATCACGCCTCTCCTGTCATGACCTCACCCGGAATTTGCGGACCTCGTCGTCGAAGCCCCGGATGGCGTCGTTGAGGAGCGTGATGGCGGCGCTCATGTCGCCCGCGGCGGCGCGGTTGTTGTCGGCAATCGAGCGCACCTGCTGCATGGTGGCGACGATCTTCTCGCTCTCGGCGGCCTGATTCGCCGCGACCTGGAAGATCTCGTGGATCATCTCGATCATGCGCTCGGCCGCCGCGGAGATCATCCCCGAGCCCGACTTCTGCTCGACCATCGCCTGGCGCACGTACTTCGTCACCTCGCGCATCGACTCGACGGCCTTGAGGATGTGATCGGAGCCCTGGGCCTGCTGGCGCGTGGCGGAGTTGATCTGCCCGACCATCGACTGCAGGCGATCGACCGCGCGGGTGACGGTCTCGCTGCCCTTGGCCTGCTCGCGCGTGGCGCCGGCGATCTCTTTCCCCATGCTCGAGGCTTTCGCAGCGGAGACGAGGATGTTGTTGAGGGCCTTGCCCGCCTCGTGCGAAAGCGACACGCCGTTCTCGACCAGCGACGAGCCGGAGGACATCGCCAGGAGCGCGTTCGACACTTCGTCCTGCACCGAGCGGATGAGGCCCGCGATGTCGCGCGTGGACGACGCGGTGCGCTCGGAGAGGTCGCGAATCTCCGCGGCGACGACGGAGAAACCCTTACCGTACTCGCCCGCCTGCGCCGCGAGGATCGCCGCGTTCAGCGCGAGCAGGTTCGTCTGCTCGGCCACGTCCTCGATGACGTTGAGGATCTTGCCGATGGCCACGGAGCGGTCGCCGAGGCGGGAGACGACGGTATTCGCCTCGATGACCGACTGGCGGATCTGCTCCATCCCCTCGATCGTTTCGCGGACTGCCTTCATCCCCGACTCGGCAGCGTCGGAGACGGCAATCGCGAGGTCGTATGAACGCGCGGCGTTGGTCTCGACCTGCGCGATCGACGCCGACATCTCCACCATCGACGAGGAGGTATCAGTGACGAAGTTCGTGAGATAGACCACGTTCTGGTCCACCTCGTTGATCGACGAGACCATCTCGTGCGTCGAGGAGGCGGTGTCCTCGACGGAGCTGAACAAGGTGTCCGTGTGCCGGCTCACCTCTTCCATCGAGGCCACCATCTCCAGCATCGAGGATGACGTCTCCTCGGACGACGCGGAGAGGGCCTCGACGTTGTCGGTGATCTTCCGGACGCCGTTGTTGAGCTGATCGATGGAGTTGTAGGTCTCGTCGATGACGGCGCGCTGCTGGTCGACGCGATCGATGACGAGCTGCGAGCGCGTCTCCACGGTCTCGACCACGTTCTTGAGCTGCGACTGCGACACCATGAGGCTCTTCACCGTCCGCTCGAGGTTCGCGGTCATGTCGTTGAATGCGCCGGCCAGGATGCCGATCTCGTCGCCGGAGGCCACGCTCGCCCGCTGGGTGAGATCGCCCTTGGCGATCTGCCCCGCGGTGTCGACGAGGGCGCGGATCGGCTTGATGATGAGCCTTGAAGCGAACCACGACAGCACGCTCGCCGCGAGAAGGACGAGCAGCGTCGTGCCCGCGTTCCACTTGATCAACGAGGCGATCGCCCGCTCCGCCTGGGACTCGTTCATCAGTAGGCGGAAGTAGCCCTTCGGCGTCGCGTTCGGGTCCCTCTCATCCGCTTCGGTCTCGTGGAACGGCTCGGTGTAGATGTGCTGCGCCCGCCCCCTGAGCACCTCACGCTCCCTTCCGAGCACGCGTCCCGCGAGCCCCTCCGCCTGCTGCGCATCGGTGGCGGCGAGGACTTTGCCGTTGCCGTCGAGGAACTCCGCGTACTGCACGGATGGGTTGCGCTTCAGATCGGTGACGATCTTCTTCAGATCGTCGGTAAGTCCGAAGATGACGTAATAGCCGGCCGTGGCCTTCACGGTCTCCGCGATCGCGGAGCCCTGCTCGACGGTGAGGGCAATCATGGCCCGGCGCACGAGCAGATACTGCAGCACGGCGAGAAGCAGGGCGATGACGATCGCCTGCAGGGCAAAGGCGGCCACGAACTTCGTTCGGAGTCCCGTCCGCACGCCTGTGGCCTTCTGTTTTCCGAACCCCATATGGACCGCGCGAATCATAGCCGCTTACGCTGTTCAGCGGCTATCATCCGCCGCATGCCGCTCATTCGCTGTCCGAAGTGCGGACAGGGCTACGACGTCCCGGGGGTGATCGCGGTGCGGCTGCCTGGCTCGATCGCCACGTGCCACTGCGGCGAATGGCTCTCGGGCAGCAAGGCGGCCGTGCTGGCCCGGCTCGTCGACGCGGAGAAGATCCGCGAGATCGATCTGAAACCGTATCGCGTCGACGCCGCGGCGGAGACCGAGGCCGAAGGGCCGCCCGCGCAGGAGCAACCTCCCTCGCGGCCTCGCTCGCTGCGCG
>CAZLGP010000056.1:0-16965 GCA_964558905.1 uncultured Thermoanaerobaculia bacterium
TGACGTTCTGCCGGCGCGAGGAAGCCGGTGTAGGCCGGGGCTTCCGCCTGCGCTGAAGCTCCGGCGGACTCGCCGAAGCCTTGGCGAAGGCGGTCCGGCGGTGCCGAACGTAGGCCGGACCTTCAGGTCCGGCATCTGTGCGGAAGTGGCGGAATTGGCAGACGCGCAAGCCTCAGGAGCTTGTGGCCGCAAGGTCGTGGAGGTTCGAGTCCTCTCTTCCGCACCAGCCTTTCAATTCAACAACTTAGCGGGATTCTGACGGTCTCAAGAAAGCGCCGGGTCGGAGCCGAAATCCGCTCCGTGTGCAAACCGTGTGCAAAACGAGCGGCCTACCCGCGCATCAGAAGGCCCGGCAGCGCCGAGCCGTCCGCCAACGCCGTTGCCGTCGATGAACAGGGCGTCGAGCCGTTTGACGACCGGCTGGTGGCCATCGACGAAGTTTCACCACGTCTCCGTCAGCCGCCCCCGCAACCCCAGGGGGTAGGCAGAGGCCGACGCGGCCCGGCTGCACATCTCCCATCGTTCGTACGGCCGCCGGCGCTGGGCAGCATTCGCTGACCGTCCGACGAGGCATCCTCCGATGAGCGCCGTCAGACTGGCCTGATCCGCGTCCCGCAAGATCAGAAGTCTCTTGGGACGGTCAGATGTCGCGGCCGGTCCGGGCATCCGTAGTAGCATTCGCGCGGCGCCCCTGGCGCGCAGGTGAGTGATTGTGCAACGGCCCTCCCTGGGTGAACACGGCCTGTCGGCAGGAACGGCCGCCAAGGCGGACCGACGTCAGAAGCGCTTCCAAACATGCGCGTCATGGCTGGGCGGCGTGGCTGGCGCAGCCGCCGGTCTCTTGGTCGGGGCCTACATCTTCGAGACCACTCCGGGTGCTCTGATTGGTGCCGCGCTCGGAGCCGGATTCGGCTACAACCTCCTGCCGGAGTGGCTGGATCCGATCCTGCTCAGGTTTGCGCCCGATGTTCGCCAATATCGAGCGTTCTGCTTGGCGAAGGCCCAGTTCGACTCCTGGGAGACACGAACCCGGGAACACTTCTGGCGTTCCTTGTCGGGTCATCGGTTCGAGCGCGAACTCGCCACAGTGCTCGGCCGACATGGCTACCGTGTCACCGTGACACCAGGCTCAGGCGACCACGGGGTCGATCTATACCTTGAGAGGTCAGGCAGAACCACGATCGTCCAGTGCAAGAAGACCAATGCACCCGCGGGCCCGGCGATCGCACGGGAGCTATATGGAGCGCTTATGGCGACACGCGCAGACGAAGGCATCCTCGCTTCGATGAGTGGAGCGACACCGGGAGTGCATCGGTTCTTCGCGGACAAGCCGCTTCGGGTCATGGAGCTAGACGAGATCCTTCGACTTCAGAGGGACGTACCGGAGTGAATTCCGCGACGTCAAGCCTGATGGCTTGTGCGCGAATCGTGCGACTGCCACCACGACAACGCCGCCGCCAATTCCGGAGCGGCCATGTGGTTGCGTATTCGTGCCGTTCTCTAGTTTTCAGGAGCGAGTTCTGTCTTGCCCTGACTCATGTTCGCCACCGTCCCCACCCGCTCCGCCGGCTCTGTTCGCGGCACCTGAGTCGGTCGCCAGCGCCAAGCGGTGCCGCTCGAACGCCTTGCGCGCCGCCTGGAGGCCGAGGCGATCGCCTGGCGCGATCGGATTCGGTCCACGATTCGTGAGGGAACGTTCGACAGGCCGGAGGGCTCTGGGCGCGGAGCGTCGGCCGAGGTGCGGTTGACGCTGGGCGACGTCGCCGATCGCTACCTCGCCCAGCACGTCCGCCGCGAGGGCCGCCGTGAGGGCGGCCGGAAGCTCATGGAAACGTACCTGGCGCGGATCCGCCGGGCGGAGGTCCCAGCTGCGCAAGGCACGACCGTCCGGCTTGAGGCGAAGCCGATCGACGCCGTGACCACCGCGGACGTCGAGCATATCCGCGTGACTTGGCGCCGACGTACGAAGACCGCGCGCGGCGGGCGCGTCGGTGCTGATCGGGCGATCAAGCGGTTGCGGCATCTCTTCAACTGGGCCATCGAGCACGGCTTTCCGATCATCACGTCCGCGACTGGCTGGGTCACGCGGACCTAGCGACGACGAGCAAGTACCTGGCGACGACGCGCGTCGGACTTGGCACAGGCGGGTCGCAGAGAACGCAAGTGCGCCTCCGGGCGAGCGACCCTCCCACAGGACGGTTCGAGGCCCGCCAGTATGCTCTCCAACGCTGGCAGCGCAACCATCACGCTGATGGCGGCCGACGCGATCGTCAAGAGGGAGGCCTAGCGACGGCGGCCGCCCAGCCCCAGGTGAAACCGGATCAATCCGATGGGCAGCAGTCATGACCAGTCGCGCACTAGGCACCAAGTCCCGCGCCATTTCCTCGGCTGTGCAACCATTGTCGTCACCGGTCCCGGTCTCAGATTCGAAGACGCCGGCGCGCAGCAGCCCGCTCTGTGACGGGTGTGACGGGTTTGGACGGGCTTTCCATGTTCTTTCCCGATCAGCTCTCATGAGAGAAGAACCTGGAATCGATGTAAAACTCTGCACTCATTGGGCCAAACCCGTCACAGGGCCCGCCGAGCGAGTCCCAGATACACCTTCCCGGAGCGTCGCCTTTCATGACGACACCGCTCGGAGAGCTTCCGGCCGAAGGCGGTGGCAGAGAGCCGTTCGCGCTCGCTCAGGCCGTGGTTGTCTGCCCACTGCCGGTAGTGCGCGAAGAGGTCTGCAGCCCCCACCTCGGACGCGTCGGCGAGTTCGCACGCTTCATCCAGGAACGCCTGTAGGGGGTTAGAGTCAGCCTCGTACTCAGCCGTTGCCTCCATCACCTTGGCGGGCGGATTCAGCCCTTCCTCGCGCCAAGCGAGACAGCCGCGAATCGCCCACGCGAGGATGCCTGCGCCTTCGGCTCGGAGGTCGTCGGCGAGCGCTGGGTTGATGCCGAACGTCTGGGTGAACGGAATCAGTCGAATCCTACGCCAGAACCCGTAGGAGTCGTCGTGGACGATCGGCTTGTGATTTGCTGAGAGCCAGAACTTGGCGACAGGCTCGAAGGTGAAGAACTCCCCGTGCAAAAAGCGAGCGGTGATTGGGTCGCAGCCTGTGAGCGCCTTGACGCGGGCCTCATTGATACGCGTCCCGTCGTTCGTCTCGCTGGCGGTGACGAAGCGCCGACCTTTGAGTGCCGCTACGTCGTTCGGGATCGCCGACCGGTCGCGCATCTCGATGGTGGCAAACGGCATGTTCCATGCGTAATCGCCGAGCACCCACTTGATCGTGTTCGCGAAAGTGCCCTTGCCGTTGGCCCCGGTTCCGTAGAGCATGAAGAGGCACTGTTCGGTCGTGACGCCGGAGAGGGAGTAGCCGATAGCACGCTGGACGAAGGCCACCATCTCGGCGTCGTCGTCGAACACTTCAAGTGCGAACCGCTCCCAACGAGAGCAGGTGGCCGCCGGATCGAAGGCGGTGAACGTGCTCATGGTGATACGGTCCTCACGGCTGCCGGGTCGCAGCATGCCCGTATTCAAGTCCACGACGCCGTTGGGGACGCCAAGCAGGTGTGGATTCGCGTCCCAGTCGTGACCGGCATCGGCGACCGGCTTCAGGTCGTGCGCGAGCGCCAGCATGTTGTTCATTGAGGTCCGGCGTTCGAGCTGGTTCGCAAACCGGAACACGTCTCCACGCTGTTTGCTGTCGGCGATCTCGGTCGCCTCAAGCTGCCAGGTGCGCGCGAACTCCAGCGCCACACGTGTCACGGCTGCGTCGGCGTCGGGCACCCACCGATGCTGCTGCCAGATGAGCCAGCGGGATCGATAGTGGTCGTAGCGCACATCATTCCCATGCAGCCGCGCGAATCGCTCGGCGGCTCCGGCTTCAGTCAAGGGTTCGGCTTCGGCCGGATTGGTCTTGCCCGCCGCAGGAGTCTTCGGGCGCCACGGCGGCGCCTGCTCAGCTAGACTGACGAGTTCATCGGAGGTCCGGCCCTTCTCCAGCCAGTCGGAGACATCGCCCTTCAGCGGCAGATCTGGGAGCTTGAGGACACGGACGTCGAGACCCGCTTCGAGGCACGCTGTGGCCACCTGCCCGGCGTGACGCTGGCCGGCCTCATCGTTGTCGGGCAGTACGTCGACGGAACGGACACCTGCCGCTCGGAGCTGTTCAGCGTGAGTCGGCTTCCATTTGCCAGCACCGCCATGATTGCAGGTCGCGGGCAAGCCGAGACTCCACAGTCGATCGCAGTCCTTCTCACCTTCGCAGACGAAGATGCGCTCGTGACCGGCAAGGCGGTGGCGTCGGTATACGAGAGGCTCGGCACCATTGAGCGTCCAGGTCCAACCGCCCGCAGTTGGTCGGCGCTGGCGGAACGTCTTTGGCTCGAATCGGACCGTCTGGTAGCGGACCGTGCCAGTCTCGTCGGTGTAGTCGTAGGTCTCAACGACGTGTCCCGACGCGGGTTCGTCCTCGTTCATCAAGCCAGCCCGCTCGGCAAAAAAAAACAGTGCGGCCCGAAAGTCGCACTGCTGATGCCGCTGGACGAACGCGAACACGTCACCGCCGAGATTGCACGGGTCGCAGCGCCAGAGCTGTTTTGTGACGTTCACTCTGAGACTCGGCGTGTGATCCTCATGCCACGGACAGAGCGCCTTCCGCTCAGCGTTCTCGCCGAACATGGCCCGGCCAGTCAAAGCTGCGACGACGGCTTCCAGCGGGTTCGCCCGGCGGACGTCCTCCCGGTCCAACCTCGACATCAGGCGGGCCTCCGGATCTGATCAAGGAGGCCGGGTGGTATAGCCGATCTCACAATCGTTCCTGCTGGGCAGTGCGTTGGGTGACGGCGTCGGCCGAGTGACGCTCCCGTCGGAAGTCTTGCGAGCGACCCAGGGCGCCTCGAATAGGCAATCCTGAAATCAACTGTCGGAGAGCTGACAGCCTATTCGGGCTGCTTGCACTGGTGAATTGGAGCTCGTGGAAACGGATCGGCAGGCAAATCGCTATGTCCAACAAGGACAATGAACCGTGGGTCACCCTGACGCAGCCCGGACTTGTGAAAGGCGGCCGCCAAGACTTGGACTACCTGCTGATGAAGGAGGTTCGTGCTCTTCCAGAGCACGTAGTGGAACCCAAAGGAGGCAGCGAACAATACGGTACCTTTGGGAACACGTGCCGGATCCCACGGGGGCCAGCTCGGCTGTTCCCAGAGGGTCAACAGCACCAGGGTCCATACAACGATCGGAGCCAGCCAGGTCGCTGCAATGATTGAACTGTTGATGGCCATCACATCGGTGCGTCTGGCGATCCAATCACGTAGGAAGTGCTCGGTCTGAGCGACGGACTGCGGTGTGAGCAGACGAATCACCGAATTCGCTTCCAAGATGTGCTCGGACGACACGGAGTCTTCATCGTTAAGGGCGTTCACGAACGACAATCTGGCCCTTGTGGTGGCCTGCCGCATCACTCCACCGACCGAGGCAGTTGGGTGGAGCCGCTGAATCAACCATATCGCTCTCGCTCGGAGGCCTCGGACCTGAGTGAACGACGGAGTGAAACCGGACAAGCTGTCAGTGTTGGAGTTGCCAAGAGCAAGATACAGCCACTGCGCGAATACCGTGATCAAGTAGCCAGCAGGCAGGAAAGCGGCAGCGAAGGCCGCGCCGAGGATCTGAGGATTCCCGCGGACCGGTGTCGGGAGCTGGTAGACGAGCTCCATCCACACGAGCGCGAGAATCAGGAAATAGGTACCTGTGATGCCGTAACGCTGAAACCAGTTCATCGGACTCTCCCGTCATGCCTCGCCCAGAATCCACGGCGGAACTGAGAGGTGGTCGCTGAACCGCGGTGCCCGATGCGCGCCGACTCCAGCGCCAGGGACCTTGTACTACACTCGCGACCATGGCGAGCGGCAAACGTCCGCGCGCCCAGCAGCCGGCGCTGTGGGTGCCAGCGCCCGTGCTCGCCTCAGCGATCGACAAGGCCGCCGGTGACGTACTGCACTGGAACCGAACGCCGCACGCCGATCGCCAGGAGGAGGGCCGTCACCGTCGCGGAGTCCGGCGGGACGCTCTGCTGTCGTGCTTCTGAGTGCGACTGATGGCAGGGCCCGGCGACAGGGCGCAACACCCCGGTCGGTATGGGACAAACCTCTTCAACGCGTGGCAGACGTTCGCCCCTGATCTGTTGGCTGTCCCGGGCACGGAGGCGGGGCGGGACAATCACATGGTTGTCCCGAAACTGTCCTCGTGGAGACTCTTGGCGGTCGATGGTGACAACGAAGCCGCTCAATCGATTAGACGAACTCCGTCGACAAGCGTCGCCCCTCCGCGCGGTCGAGTTGCCTCGCGACTGGCCGGAAGCTCGCCACTGACCGAGCTCTGCTCGGTGGACGTTCTGGCGCGAATCGTGGTTCCCACCGAGCGTCACTTCAGATACGAACGCACTGCGGAGGTGATTTCGCGGACATCACCATCCCAGTTTCGGGGTTTGCCGAGCTCGAAGTACTGGAGGTCCCGAAGCCGCCACAGCTCCTCGGGAAGCCATGTGTCTGGCAGCCGGGCCCCGTCGACCAGAACCGGTATTACGGGTGTGTTGCGGTCCAATCCCGCACACAGCTCTCGTGTCACGAGATCCGTCGGCTGCCCGAGCCGCCTCTCTCCGTCTGGGCCACCTGCGCCGACCCAGTTCGGTCCGACAAGAGCGACTACCACCTCTGCATGAACGACAGATTGCTGAATCACCCAATCAGAGACTTCGCCAGGGCGAATACTGAACTGATCCATGAAAACTGCATCCCGACCGAACTCCCGCGCTAGAACCTCATCAAGACGGGCGGTAGTGGCCTCGGAATCGTCGCGCCGATAGCTGAGAAAGATTCGCGGGTATCCATCGCGGCGGACGAGTCGCTGCTCGGCGTGCCTCGACAGGATGTTCGCAGGTCGCCCGCGATAGGTGTAGGCGAAGAGGTCGCCGGACGGTCCAACCTCGTGCCCCTCCCGCACATAGAATCCGTAGAGTCCCCACCGTTCATCCACTCCGTGAACAGGGCGCCGCTCCTCGACCGGAACGCCGTCTACCTCGAGCTCGCAGATTAGGTCTCCTTCTGCAATCACGCGCTCGGTGGTCCAGCGTGTCACTACGATGCTCCTCGCTGCCCAGCGGTCCCGCCTATCCAGCCCGTAAGTCAGACTCATCGAAGGACCTCCATCGCCCTGCGTGCGTCGTGCCCGTGCAGAGTGTGCCAAGTAGGGAGCCAGGAAGACAACGGCCGGCAAAGCCGATCCGGCAGACAGGGTCATCGATTCGGTTCGTCAACGGTATTGCTGGTGCCGCTCAACGTCCAGCTCGTAGTCAGAGTCATTCGCCTGAGCGGCGTTCGCGGCCGGTGTCTTGGGCCGACAATCGAAGCTCCGTTTTCGCGGTGATGTCTATCCCCTGATGGCGCGGCTTCAACCGAGTGGCCGGCTCTGTCTTCTCTGGCATGAGCAGTTGCGCCGCGTCGCGCCCCTCTGAAAACCAGAGCAATGGGCACTGACCATCGCGACAGACGTCCGGAAAGACGAGAAGCCGGTTGTGAAATGCCACCGCGACTGGAGGCCCGTGCCATCTGTCGCGTCCGAATGCGAGGGAGTGGACGTCTTCGAAGTGAGCCTGGCCATTCAGTAGCCCCCGAGGCAACCGATCGAGCAGGTGTGGTCCACCAGCGGTCGGAAACACCACAACGGCACGCTCGAAGCGTGCGAGTAGCACGGCTTCGCCATTGATCGTGCCGACGCCAACGAACGGCTCATCGACGCGCTCATCGAGGAGACCGAAACAGACGTTGCGGCCCGCCGCAGCACCCTGGCGAATCTGGCACCGGATGGCGTCTAGATGCGCTTGCAGCGCCCACGAATAGCCAAGAGCCCTGAACCAGAGCAGATAGCCAGCGGTCAGCAGCCCGATCGCAACCTCGTTCGACCGTTCGATCAGCGGCGGGCTGGGCAGCTCAATCCGCAGCGGCTCACCGCGCGAAACGAAACGCGGGCTCAACTGGACCCTGGTGCGGGCGATGCCAGCCGTGACCGCGGCAAGGCTCTTCGGCGAAACGCGGTCCTCGATGATCTGAAAGTGATGCGCCCCCGCCGCGTCCACCTGAACCTCACCCGCAACGCGCTCGCCGGCCACCGTGAAAAACCCGGCCTGAGTGATCGAGTTCAGGACAGCGGGTCCTTCGACTCGGTCCGCTCTGAGGAACTCGCCGAGCCACGAGTCGCTCCGAGACCCGAGTGTGCTGTTGCAGGACGTGCAGAGTATGGTCTTCAGCCGACCACCTGCTGCCCGAGGGACAACGTGGGCGAGGCTGATGCGTTCCGGCGCATCGTCAGAAAGCCAGTCAAGACAGATGGGGCACGGAAAGCTCCCGGCCCGCTCGGGATAAAACTTGGTCACACTGGCTGCGAGCCGAGATGCGATCGCTGTCCGTTCGCGACGAGATGCCGCCATTAGCCCATTCTACGCTTGACCTTGGCGTACCGAGCACGAGATCATCCGGCAGGAACGACTTCCTGGAGGTGGCGTTAGTGGCGCAGAGACGCAGTAACCGGAGGCCCAACACGCCCGCGCACATGGACGACTCGCTGACTTCGCTGGCCGCGAGGGTTCAGGTCCTCAACGACGCGCGCTCCCAAGTTGCAGGCGAGATTCGGCAGGTCATCGCTGCGGCGGAGGCGATGCTGGCTGACCTTGGCACAACTGCCGGGCGTCGCGGGCGAGCCACTGCTGCCGGGGGTCGACCCGAGGCGCATCGAACCATCCGGCGGGTCTCAGAACAAGCGCGGGTCCGGATGGCAGCGGCCGCGCGGCGGAGATGGGCTCGCTATCGGCGCGAGGAGGCCGCCCAGGCCTGACACGTCCAGGAGCCCAGCCGAGTCGAAACCGGAGGCGCTGACCGATGGCTGAACGTCCCGATTCGTCATTTGCCGGAACCCGACGCTGGCTGCTTCTCAGCCTGGCGGGGCTCGTGGGATTCTACGCGCTGGCCTTGGTCCTTCTTGACGTGAATCCAGCGGACATCAGCAGGGTAGCGATGACAGGTCCCGGGGCGCGGCCGGCCAGAGCGGTGCAGCCAGAACCCGTCGAGGCCTCGCCGCCAACGCCAACGCCGAGGCCGGATCCCATCGAGCTGCTGCGCGAGACGATCGCTAAAGAGTTGGGCCGCAGCAACAGAGACGTGCCACGCCTGAGCGTGGTAGCCATCCAGGGTGAGCGACTCGTGGTGGTCTGGGCCATCAACGACAATCTCACGAGGGGATTCGTTGCGCGGAGCGGGCAGATGGATGCCGCGAAGATACTCCAGACGATCGCTGAGAACACCACGGGGCTGCCGTTCTTCTCGTCCGTCTTCCTCGCTGGGACTTTCGCCATGGTTGACCGATTCGGAAGCGGTAGCGAGGACAGGGTTGTCCGCCTGACATTCGCTCACTCGACCATGAAGAAGATCAACTGGCCTCGGTTCAATGACCGTGTGCTGTACGAGATCGCCGACTCTGCTTCGGTTCACCAGGACTTCCGCGTGGAGTAGGCCCGCCCGAAGGGTCCTGATGCCAAAGGCGCCAGGTCGCCGAAGATGCTCGTCGGATATTACGACCGCGGTGGCGATGATCAGGTCACGATCGTGGCCGGGTACATCTCGCACGCTTCAGGGTGGCAGGGCTTCGACCAGGAGTGGCGTGCCCTCCTGGATGCCCACGACGTGCCGTACTTCCACATGAGAGAGTTCGCCCACAGCACGGGAACCTATTCTGCCGGCTGGAAAGGGCAGCATCGAAGGCGCCGCGTCTTCTTGACCGGCCTGATCGACATCATTCAGCGCCACGCCTTCCGGAGTTTCGGCTCCGCGGTGACTACGGAGGTGTTCGACGACTTTCTCCGGCAGGACTCGCGCGCCGCGACTCTCTTTCCGAGTGCCTACGCCTATTGCGCAAGGCATGTAGTGGCGAAGGCGCGTCTCTGGGCAAGGACCGAAAGGTGGACCATTCCGGTGAAATCCGTGTTCGAAGCTGGGGACCCAGGGTGGGGCCGTCTGGTCGAAGTGCTTACGCGGGATGGGCATCCGGTTCCCGTCCGCAGGCCCAAGGTGGCAACGGGACCGGAAGAAGCGTCGGACTGCCTCTCGCCCCTGCAAGCCGCGGACTTCGCGGCGTACGAGATGCTGAAGTTCTTCCGATTGGTCCAGCGTGACGACGTCGTCTGGGAGGATGTGCGGGAGTCTTTCAAAGCGCTGGAACGGTCCGTGCACAGCGAATGGGGTATTACCAGCCTGGAGGACATGAGGGAGTTCGCCGACATGTTGTTTCGCGTGCCGACCGTGAGATCCAAGGATCCTGGGGACACTGGGTGAGCCCGCCGAGCTGAAGTTCGTCCTATGACCGGGCGGATTCCTACGTCGCGAATCGTGATCGGCGGTCAGGCCATCCACGACGGCCGCGCGCCCGACCCCGTTGACATCGGTCGTCCGACGCGACACGATTTCGTTACACCCCTTCCCTGGAGCGACACTCACGATGGCCAAGACACGGAGACGCCGAAAGACCTCGACAGTGGAACTGGGCAAGAGCCTCACGGAGCTGACGGCTCGGATCGAGGCGCTCAATAGTCAGCGTGATCAGGTCGCGGGCGACCTGCGCAGGTCATCGACACGGCTCAGAGGATGTTGATCGATCTCGGCGGCGCCGCGACGAATGGCGCCAGGAGTCGATCGCGACGGCCCGCTGCTGCCAAGAGCGGCGGTCGCCGTCAGGTCTCAGCAGCCGCCCGAAAGCGGATGGCGGACGCCGCGCGGCGCCGCTGGGCCAGGCACCGGAAGGAGAAGGCCGCGCAGGCATAGGTTCGGTTCGCGAATGTGGAGAGCCCACATCAAGCCCGGCAAGCAGTATGCGCTTCGGGAGAAACGAGGCGCGGTCTTCCAGCGTGTTCGGATCCTCGAGCACGTTCGCCGAAACAAGTGGAAGGCGGAGTGGATCGATCCGAATCCTGGGCTGGTCGACTTCATCGAGTCCCGTCACCTCATCTGCCCGTGGGGGGAGCTGAAGGCGTTCCTTCGGGAAGAGGAAGCCGAACGCAGACTTCGCGAGCACAACGAGGCGCGCGGCTACCAGTACGCATCGCCCGTTGACGATGCCCTGCAAACGGTTTTCGAGAGCGTCGGCGACGACGTCTCCTACGACCGCGGGACGCTCTGGGGCTCCCCGGAGGCGATCGGTCGATTGAAAGCTCGGGCCAAGGTCGAGGGCACCGACAGCCCGATGGCGTACATCGACCGCGGCGGCACGCTCCACGTGCCTTTCGACCAGGCGGTCGAACTCGCTCGGCGATTCTCAGCCGCCGAACCCGCCGCCGTCCTGCTCGACATCGAATCGACAGAACGAAAGTGGTCCCAACAGGCTAGGACGCCCGGCGAGGACTACATCGTGGGACTACTCAACAAGTACCGCGCGGCGTACGCCCTGATTCGGCAGTGGGCCGGGCACGACGCGGCCGTGGCCCAACGGGAAGCCGAGATCCAGAAACTCGAGCGCCTCGTGTGGGACGCGATCTACGCTCTTCAGAAGGCTGGCGACGACCGCGAGGCCGAGCGGCTGCGGCGTGCCATTGGCCGTATTGGCTGAGAAGGCGGCGTCGGCGGACACGCCGAGTGCTTGCGCGGCCGCCGCGATCGCGGCAGCGTCGCCGTGGAGGGGCTTGAATGCCGAAGACCGGACGAACGATTCAGTGTCGAACGGGACGGGATCCTCAGCCCGGGGCGGCGCGCGCGTCTCGGCGTTATGATCGAGCATCCGGCCGGCTCGCGCTGATTCACGGACACGGTCTGGACCTTCCTCGACAGGCCCCAGCCGCCAACGACGACTGCCGTGGCGGAAGGCCAGCATCACGCCGGACCTCCGCTCCAGGAATACCCCGTTCCAGAAACCCAGCGCCCGGCGGGCCGACTTTCGCCATGCTGGAATCGGCCTGCCGGGCGAAGGCCCGGCGTCCCAGAATCAGCAGATTCTGCTTGCTCGCCTTCCTTTGTTCCGCCTACCGAGCTGCCTGTCATAGACTTAGGAGGCAGCCATGGACACTGGAACCCGCCGGTCGCCTCCCTCGTTTTGTCAATATGCTGACGGAGCCTGCGATCAGCAATTCCTCGGGACGCTCCCTTCGACGGCGCTCTTTCTCTATCCATCGGCTCCAGAACAGATCGCCAACTCGATAGAGTCCGCAGTTACGCTCCTCCGACACAGACGGCCGACCGACCGCTGGATTTCGTGGCGCCACCTTGCCAACGAGGGGCAGATCATCTTCTGCGAGATTTGCAAGGCCGCGAGATTTGCCACCCACCTGGCAGCCGACGTAACCACGTTGAACTTCAACCTCATGTTCGAGATTGGCTTCGCGCTGGGGCTCGAGCAGCCACTCGCCCTTCTCCGCGACCGGAGCTTCACCCGCGATCTGCATCTGTTCCGCGACTTGTCGCTGCTCGAGACTATTGGCTACGTCGATTTTGAGAATTCCGAGGAACTGGCCGGCGCCCTACTGAGCGCCCTGCCGGCGCGCGCGATTCCGCCACCTCCCGTCGCCCTGAACCGCGCCGCGCCGCTCTATGTCGTCAAATCGCATGTGAGCACAGACGGCCAACTGCGCCTACTGTCCACACTGTCCGGGACCGCACTCAGCAAGTATCGCAGCTACGACCCTCGTGAAGATCCGCCGCTATCGCTTCACGAAGCGCGCAAGCAGGTTGCGCAGTCCTTTGGTGTGATCGCCCATCTCATCCACCGCGACCGGGCTGGCAGCACGGTGCACAACGCCAGATGCGCACTGATCGCAGGCATCGGCACAGCATCCGGCAAGATCGTCGTCCTGTTGCAGGAGGGAGAGGTTGCTCAGCCGATTGATTATCGCGATATCGTCATTCCCTATTCCCAACACGCCCAGATAGAGGACAAGCTTCGTCAACCTATCCTTCGGATCCTGAACGAGACCTTGGATCCGACTGTGATCGCCGTCCGTCCGCCCACCGGTGTCCTGGAACGACTCGACCTTGGCGACATCGCGGCCGAGAATGAGACTAGGCAACTTCCAGGCTACTTCGTTCAGACCGGCCAGTACAACGATGCGCGACGAGGGCACGCACGCCTCGTCGTGGGACGGAAGGGATCGGGCAAGACAGCGATCTTCTATTCTGTCCGCGACTCCTTGCCGCGCACACATTCCTACCTCGTCCTTGACATGAAGCCGGAGGGCCACCAATTTCTAAAGCTGCGTGAGGCCATCCTTGACCATCTAAGCCCCGGGCTCAAGGAGCACACTCTGACGGCGTTCTGGACCTACATCTTGCTTTGCGAGATAGCTCAGAAAATCATAGACACGGACGAGTCCTGGGCTGAACGTGATGCTGACCGCTATCGTCGCTTCCAAGAGCTCCGCGAGCTGTACCGCGTGGAGATGCCAGATGATAGCGGTGACCTCTCCGAGCGACTTTTGCGACAAGTAGACAAGTTGACCTCTCGATTGATGGCCGAGCCCGATCGGCCGATGGCTCAACAAGCCACCCAGTTGCTCTTCAAGGAAGAGATCCCACGGCTACAGCGAGCGGTTGGTGAATACCTGGTTGAGAAGAGCGAGGTGTGGCTGCTCGTCGACAACCTCGACAAGGGTTGGCCAACCAAAGGGACCTCTGCTGAAGACGTCTTGGTTCTACGGACCCTCCTTGGGGCCTCGGCTAAATTGCAGCACTATGCTGACAAGCAACAGCTGAGCTTTTTCTGTCTGGTGTTCATCCGAAACGATATCTACGATTTGCTGTTGCGCGAGACATCAGACCGCGATAAGGACACAGCTATCAATCTTGACTGGAGCGATCCGGAGGTGTTCAAAGAGCTGATTCGCCGACGGATCGTCGCGACGACGGAGTTGAAGGGCACATTCGCTGAAGTGTGGCCAGCGCTATTTGCCCAGCATGTTGGCACTCAAGAGTCTTTCCGATACGTTGTGGACCGCACACTCATGCGTCCTCGCGACCTTCTTAGGTTCATTCGTAGGGTCGTCGAAGTTGCTGTCAACCGCGGGCACGGCACTGTAGAGTCCGACGATTTCCTGGCGGCGGAGGCTTCGTACTCAGAGGAGATGCTCCAGTCGATCAACTTTGAAATCAAGGATGCCGCTCCGGACTGTGACGATCTTGTTTACTACTTCATTGGCACACCGTGGCGAATGGCGGTGACCGACGTTCGCAGGAAGTTGTCTGAGAAAGAGAGAGTAGAGGACGCGCTTCAGATCCTTTTGTGGTTCGGCTTTTTGGGAATAGAGACGGTGGATGGCGCAGTCCAGTTCGCCTATGACGTCAGGTATAACGTTGGCAAGCTTCTCGCCCTCGTCTCGGGCGGTCAGGCGAGTTTAGTGGTACATCCGGCTTTTCGAACAGCCCTCGGCAGCGAGGCTCCAGCCTAGGGCAGCTCTCCATCGGCCTGCACAGGGCCGGACCGGATCTCGAAGGTGTGGGTGTTTGTGGCGGGCCTCGACAAGCCGGTCCTGACGCTGCTGGAACGAGTCGGTGACGAGCGGCGCGACCCTACTCGAGCGGGGCAGCTTCGAGGGTGTCAGGCGAGCCGCGTTGCTGTGCTCCCTCGTGCGGAGCTGTTAGCTCGTTGACGTGCCCCATTCGACTATCTGCGCGATGTTGCTGCTGCGCGTGGCGACGCATCCGCAGACCGCTGTCCCGCAGCTCACTCCCCGCCGCTGCCTGATCCGCAGCGGCAACCGAGTCCCTTCTGAACCAGCCAACGTCAGGCCAAGCCCACGGCGCCGTCAAGAACGGGGTTCGTCAGACGCTTACCAAGATCACGCAGAGAGGCTGGTTACGGGAGGCCCAGACCGGCGCTGTTTTCCGATAGTGACTGGCCCGAAGAAACCGGGCGCGTCGGTCGGCCGGATAGACCACGATACGGGTCTGGCAGCATAAGTACCGAGATACGCCGCCCTCACACGCCGAGCACTCATGGCATACCGATTCCAAGGTACTTCTGAAGCGGCGTCCGAAGTTCTGATGCGGTCCAGCGGTCGGGGATGGTTACGGCGTCTGTGATCTTGCCGCGAGCCGTCAGGCGAAAGAAAGCGCCACTCGGGTCATAGGCCGGCAACTTGATTCCCGATGTTCGAGCCGCCCTTTGCGCAGACTTCCAGAACGGCTCGACTTCAAACGACTCCGAGGCGCGCGGCATAATCACAACAGCCTTTCGGCGAATATTCGGCTTCTTAAGGGCACTGAGCTCCCACACAATTCCCGCCGTACTACCGGGGATAAGGAATACCGCTGCCGCGTTGGTCATGGCAAATCCTACGAACCGCTGCCATTGCTGCTCAGTCACAGAAACACCGACTGCACCAAACCGCTGTCGATCGCTGCCAATCGAGATGAGGGGCATGTCCCACCACACGTCAAGAGCGGAAGCTATACAGGTCTCAAACTCTACAATGTGAGAACCCAGCAGGTCCGTATAAGTCAGCCTGCCAGACGTGCGGAACGGTCGCAACAGCACAGCAAACGACTCGGCCGGTTTCTCGTCACGCATTAATGCCTTCCTAACGTCATCGGCGCGGCTCCGCAGGCCCTCGCCTCGCGCGTCGTACATCAAGACTTCTTGCAGGACATATCTGATGGCGAGCAACGCGACCATGAGTCCGGCCGGCCAGATCCATGCAAGCAGAAACTCCCACTTACGAGTTCGGATCGCCTCTGTAACGCCCTCCAGTGCAAACACAAACACTAACAACACCAAGAAAGACACAGCCGCATAGAACAGCACGTTCATTACAGCTGCGACCAGCGTAAGCACATCAGCTGGCAACGGCCTGCGACGATATGTCGGGCTCGAACGAGCAAGTGCGGACTTGAGGGCCAGGCGCTCATCGATACTCCAGTGGTCGACCTCGAACTCGTCCAGAGCCTCTTGCAAAGATGTTGTGCTCTTGTCCGGCCAAACGATTCTGGCTTCGTCGTCATAACCAGATAATGTGACCGTCAGCGTGACTCCCGTATCGCGGTGTCGCAGCGTCAACATGTCCTCCGCAATTTTGCGCTCTTCCTCGAACCATCCACCGAGGCCCCGTCGGAGATGAAGACCGTAGTTGCGCATCGAGCGACCGGCGCTCCCGTCAGCTTGGCATCCCGAGCGCATTCTGGACGAATGAGGGTCCGCTGATCCGCTCCTCAGGGACTACCGGCAAGCCTGGCCACAGACGTCGCGGCCGTGTGACCGTCATTCCATCAGGACTGGCCCGCAACGATGACCAATTCGTGCCGAGTATATTAGCCTGTCGATTGGCCGAAGTACCGCCGAGCGGCCCAGCTTCGGCCTTCGCCTGCCCCGACAGGTCGTCGCGCTCGCGGATTGCCCCTCTGGTATCCTCTCGCCACATCACGGCAGCCGTCACTGCCGGCGAATGGCGGCAGCCCGTCCATGGCCAAAAGAGCCGTCGCCGGCAAGAGCAAGGAGGACGCCGTGCCGAGACCGATTTGCTTCGTGGTGATGCCATTCGGCACCAAGCCGGTGCTACCGTCCGTGGAGACAGCGCCGGACAAGATCGACTTCGACGCCCTCTGGAACAAGGCGTTCCTGCCGGTGATCAACCAGCTGGGCTACGAGCCGGTGCGCGCCGACCAGGATGTTGGGGCGGCGATCATCCTCGAGATGCTCGAGCGGCTGCTCTTCTCCGACATCGTAGTCGCCGACATGACGATACCGAACGGCAACGTCTATTACGAGATCGGTATCCGGCACGCCAGCCGGCCGACAGGCTGCGTGCTCATCAGCGCGGACTGGGCACGGCCGCTCTTCGATCTGAACCAGATGCGCCGGCTCACCTATCCGCTGCCAGAGGGGGCGGTGAGCGATGCCACCGCCGCCACCATCCGCGCGTGTCTCGAGCAGGGTGCCCGGACGCTGGCC
>CAZLGP010000057.1:0-10305 GCA_964558905.1 uncultured Thermoanaerobaculia bacterium
GGATTCATCTCCTTCAGCCGGTCCTCATCGACGCCGATGGCCTCGGCGATGTACGCGAGCGAGATCGGCCCGCGGACATCGACCTCTTTTCCATCCGTGTCGTACGGCTTGCCGAGCTCGAATCCATACGTCTCCGGATCGCTGGCGATCAGCAGCGTCGCGTAAAACGTCGGCACGTAGCCGCGCGTCTCCTTCGGCAGCCGGCCGTTCTCGAGCAGTTCCCAGAACGTCGATGCCCCCGCTTCTCGGAGCGTGCGTCGCACGCGTCCCGGCCCGCTGTTGTACGCGGCGAGCGCGAGCGACCAGTCGTCGAACATGCGATGGAGATCCTTGAGATACGCGGCCGCGGCACGCGTGGAGCGCTCGGGATCGGCGCGCTCGTCCACCCACCAGTCGACGCGCAGGCCGTACTCGCGCGCGGTCGCGGGCATGAACTGCCAGATGCCGTGTGCACCGGCGCGCGAGGTGAGGGTCGGCAGGTACGCGCTCTCGATCACCGGGAGGTAGGCCAACCCTTTGGGCAGCTTCTGCTCGGCGAGGGCCCGGTCGATCAGGTTCTTGTATTTGGCCGACCGGGTCAGCGATTTCTGGATGCTGTCCTTCATGTCCACGCTGAACAGGCGGACGGCGGAGTTGATGGTGCGGTGCTCGGGGATGGGAATGGAGGCCGCGGCCTCGATGTCGACGAGGGGCGCGTCTTCGGGCGGCGTGGTGACGTCGGTGCGCGCGAGGATGTGCGTGTAGGCTGCTTCGAGCTCGGTACGGAACTGATCGGCGTCGATCCCGGCGGTCACGCTGGGCGTGGGAGGCGCGGGCGCGGGCGCGGACGTCGCGCACGCAACAGAATAGAGAGCTACAACCGACAACAGAAATGTGTTGCGCATCGCGCACCCCCCTCTCGCATCCCCGGCCTGCGGCGGCCTATGAGAGATCGATTTTCAGGTTGACCGAGAGGCTTTGAACGTCGGAGGTGTCGCCCAGTTCCAGTTGTTGGTTCTGAATGATGATCACGCCCGCGTCTCCGTCCTCGAACGATAGTGTAACCCGAACGGTTCGCGTGCGCGGAAGGACGTCCTGCGGGAGCTGGAGATGGAGGTTGCGGTGCAGGTCGCGCTTGGGACGAAGGCTCTCGAGATCGGCGAGGATGTCCCGCCGGGGCGCTCTCGGTGTCGTCTGCGTGGCGCGCTTGCGGAGCGCCTCGAGCTCCGCCATCACATCCACCGACGAGCGCACCTTCACGGTCTTGACCTCGGGCTCCTCGACCTTCTGCGCTTTCTCGGTCTCGGCGAACTCGACCTCGGGCGTCGAGTCTTCGAGTCGACGAGTCGACGAGTCGTCCAGAGGTTGTTCGGCCGCCTGCTCCTCGACGACTGGTCGCCCCGGCTCCTCGACGACTCCCGTCTCGACTTCGCCCGACTCGACCGCGCCCGACTCGACGGCTTGCGACTCGACGACCTCCGGCTCCGGCGCCTCGGCCACCGGCGCGGAGGAGATGATGTGGCGATCGATGTCGGCGACGGCGATGGTGGCTTCGGCGTCGAGCGCGGGTTCTGCCACTGCTGCGTCGGATTGCGTCTCGCGGATCTCTTCCTCGTCGAGGACCGGCACGGCGATCGAGCCGCCGAGGGTGCGGGTCGTGTCGTCGCGGATCTTGAATTGCGAACGTGCGGCCGGGGCGGCGCGGACGGGCTCATCGCCGGTCATGCGCCGGCGGAGCGTGCGGAGAGTGAGCTTCGAGATCAGCTTCAAGGTCTCGAAGACGCCGGTGCCGGCCGGCGCGACGGCTTCGACATGTTCGAGCTTCCTCTCCGGATCGAGCGCGTCGAGCATGACCGCGACCGGCGCGAGGTTCGGAAGGTCGCGCTTGTTGAGCTGCAGCACGAGCGGCAGCTCATCGAGATCGACCCCGATCTCCTGGAGATTCTCGCGCAGGTTTTTGAGGCTCTCGATGTTCGCGTCGAGGATCGCCAGCTGCGAGTCGGCGACGAAGACGATCCCGTCGACGCCTTTGAGCACGAGCTTGCGCGTGGTGTTGTAGAAGACCTGGCCGGGAACGGTGTAGAGCTGAAGGCGAGTCTTGAAGCCGCCGATCACGCCGACGTCGATGGGCAGGAGATCGAAGAAGAGCGTGCGATCGGTCTCGGTCTCGAGGCTGACCATCTCGCCGCGGCTGCCGGGCGAGGTCTTCGTGTAGATGTGATGGAGGTTGGTGGTCTTCCCGCAGAGGCCCGGACCGTAATAAACGATCTTCGCGGCCATCTGCATCGTCGCGTAATTGAAGAAGACCATTGCTTTCGCACCGTTTCGAGAGAGGCGATGCTAGCACCCGCTACTTTTGCCTAGCAACAAGTGCACCGGCGAGCTCGCGCGCGAGAAGCTCGTAGATTTCCGCCAGTTGCGGGTCGTCGCGGAGCGCGTCGACGTGGGCGCGGAGCACGGCTTCGTCGCCGCGCGCCGCCGGTCCGGTGAAACGTCCGGCGTCGGTGTGGCTGCTCCAGTTGTCGATGGCGGAGAGGGCCAGGGCGACGAGGTCTGTGCGCACGTCATGGAGCCCGACGCGCTCCATCAGTCGCTGTGCGATCTCCAGAGACGCGGCCACGTAGTTCGAGCCGAACACCGCCGCCGCGTGGTACAGCGGCTTCTGCTCCGGCGCCAGCTCCGCGAATCGCGCCCCGACCGCCGTCGCGATGAGCTTCGCGGTCCGCTTGTGATTTCCCTCGAACGCGAGAAGCGTTCCGGCGAGATCGCTCGGCTGGCCTACCGGAGGGAGGGTCTTGAGCGGATGCAGCGAGAATCCTTCTCGCACGGCGAGCATGGCACCGCTCGCGTGGAACACGAGCGCGTTGGTCTGAGGAATCTTGTCGGCACAGACGGGGATGGCACTGTCGCTCACCGCGACGAGGAGCAGCTCCGACTCGGCGGCGAGATCGACGAGATCCTGCCGCGAGGTCTCGAGCAGCTCGGCGATGTGGCTGTGGGACTCGTCGCGCAGCCAGACGCCCGACAACGGCCAGCCGATCCGCTTCCACGCGGAGCCGAATGCCCATGCGGCTCTGCCGCCGCCGAGAATGCCTAAACGCATGCGTCGTTGCCCGTCGCCCTTCGCCCGTTGCCGGGACGGCATCGCATGCGCCACACTGTCCTGGTGATTCGCACGATGCTCGTCATTCTCGCACTGCTGGGCGTCACCGCGCAGGCGGCGCCTCCCACGACCTGCAGGCTTTCGGGTGACTACGAGCAGGCTCTCTGTGCGTATCAGCGGCGGGATTTCCCGATCGCCGAGCGCGGGTTCCGCGCCGTCATGGATCGCGAGGTGCAGGACGCCCAGACCATTCGCGCGGCCTACTTTCTCGCGCGGACGCTGATGAAAACGGGACGCTTCGACGAAGCCAGCGCTCTGCTGATCAGAATCTACACGCTGGATCCCGCGTTCTATGACACCTGGAACGGGGATTTTCTGCTCGGCGAGTGCAGGAAGGCCCTGGGGAAGTGATGATGCGTTGCCCGTTCTCCGTGCCCCGTTGCCTGGGCAGCATCGCCCGCGCGACGGGTCACGGATCACGGGTCACGGGTCACGGGCAACGATAAGAAAGATGCCCAGCGCAAGCCAGTTCGAGCTCCGCCGCAAGCTCCTCCAACTCGAGGCGCTCTACGACGTCGGCCGCGCGCTGAACACGCTGCGGCCCGAGGACGACCTGCTCGAGGAGCTGATGCACCGGGCCGTGGCCGTTCTCGACGCGACGACCGGGTTCGTCTTCTCGGTCGACGAGAAGCTGAAGATCCAGACGCACTTCACCTTCGGCCTCGAGATCGGTGCGCCCGAGTTGATGCTCGTCGAGCCACCCATCAAGCAGGTTCTCGCCTCGCGCGAGGCGATGAAGGTCACGGTCTCGAAGTTCCTCGGCAATCCGGGCAGCGACCTCCTGATCGCGCCGATGATCTCCGGCGACGTCGTTCTGGGTGTCATCGGCGTGGGCGGCAAGGAAGTCCGCGGCGCGGCGAAGGCGGGAGCGTTCATCGAGGACGACCTCCGCTTTCTGGAGTCCATCGGAGCCATCGGCGGCGCGGCGATCGAGAACACGCGCCGTTTCCACAAGCTGGATCTCGTGCGCGAGACGCTCGAGGACGAGAACCGCGCCCTCAAGCAGCGCATGCTGCGGGACTACTCGGATCGGCTCATGGTCGGCGACTCGCCGAAGATGCAGCGCGTGATCGATCTCGTCGCGCGCGTGGCCGACTCCCAGGCGAGCGTCATCATCCGCGGCGAGTCGGGGACGGGCAAGGAGATGGTCGCGCGTCTCATCCATGGCAACTCCCGGCGCAAAGACGGGCCGTTCGTCGCGATCAACTGCGCGGCGCTGCCCGAGACTCTGCTCGAGTCCGAGCTCTTCGGCATCGAGCGCGGCGTCGCCACGGGGGTCGAAGCGCGCCCCGGGAAGTTCGAGCTGGCGAAAGGGGGAACGATCTTCCTCGACGAGATCGGCGACATCCCGCTCACGCTCCAGGCCAAGCTCCTGCGCGTGTTGCAGGAGCGCGAGATCGAGAAGCTCGGCGGACGCAGACGCATCCCCGTCGACGTGCGGATTCTCTCGGCGACGCACCGCAATCTCGAGGAGATGATCGAGAAGACCGAGTTCCGGCAGGACCTCTACTACCGGCTCAAAGTCGTCGAGATCGTCCTCCCGCCGCTTCGCGAGAGGAAGGACGACATCCCCAAGCTCGTCCGCTTTTTTCTCGGCAAGTACGGGAAGAGAGAGGGGTTGGGGGACGTCCGGATCACTCAGGAAGCGCTCCAGAAGATCATGCGCTATCCCTTTCCCGGGAACGTGCGGGAATTGGAGAACCTGATCGAAGGTGCGCTGGCGCTCACGACCGATCCCGTGATCGATCCGGGCGATTTGCTGCTCCCCGAGGAAGCGGCGGCAGGCGGAACCTCGAATGCGCTGCCCGGCGATTTGCCGACGCTCGAAGAGCTCGAGGCGCGCTATGTCGCCCGCGTTCTGGCATTCACGAAGGGAAATGTGTCGAAAGCAGCCAAGATTCTCGGCGTGGATCGCAAGACGCTGTACAAAAAACGCGACCTGTTGTCCAAATTATCCCCACATGTGGATAGTTGGGACATTCACTAGTAAGTCACTATAAATCAAAGTGTTGAGGCGTCTTGGTCTTGAGACTTTGAGACTTTGTGGAGAAAATACCCAGTGCCCCAAATCTCTTCAATACGTGGGTCGATCGTGTAAACTACGCCACGTCATCAACTTAGGAGGTTTCGAGCTGATCGGAAAGCCGTGGCAGTTGCGTTGCTCAAGGCTGCCCCCGAGAAAACCGGGGGGAAACCATGAACAACGTCGCACAGACCCGCACCACCAGACTCGAAGCCGCTCTCTCGGCGAGCTACGTTCTGCCCAGCATGCTGGCGGTGAACACGGTCGCGCTGCTTGCGCTCGATGGGCTCGGCGGGATCCCGCAGTGGGTGAAGACCGCCGCAGCTCTGTTCCTTGCCTTTTGATCTCGCGCCCGCCGAGGACTCCCTCATGACTGCGACGGCCGACCGGCAGATGGAGCTGACGCTTCCGATGGTTCCGGACATCGAGATCGCTGCCGCGCGTGCGGCTGGCAATCTGGCCCGGGAGCTGGGGATGTCGGCCGAGTCGATCGACGAGATGGCTCACGCCATCATCGAGGCCTGCATCAATGCGCGCGAGCACTCCGGTAGCGCCGACAAGCGCATCTATGTAAGAATCGCCGGCACCTCAGCCGGCGACGGCGACTCGCGCATCGACATCTGGATCACCGACCGCGGCAAAGGGTTCGATGTCACGGAGGCGCGCTCTCGCCGTTCGAAGCTCGGGGCCGTCCACAAGCGGGGATGGGGTCTTCAGATCATCGAAGCGCACATGGACGAGGTCGGGATCTCGACCAGGCCGGACGGCACGACGATCCACATGGTCAAATACGGGAAGAGGTCATGAGTCGAAGTTATCCTGAGCGCAGCGAAGGATCAGCGGAGCCCTCACGCAGAACGCTCCGTTGGACGCGCATCGCGGGGGCTCCATTGACCCTTCGCTTCGCTCAGGGTGAATTCACGAGAGGGCTCCCTCGATCCTTCGCTACGCTCAGGATGACCGGGGAGAGGAGATCATGACAGACGAACTGAGAGTCGCCGTCGACCGCCGCGGCGCGAACGGGGCCATCCTTTACACGAAGGGCTACATCAACAACGTCGGCGGCGAGGAGATCGCCAACCGCGCGTACGAGCTGATGGATTCCGACGTCCGCGCGCTGCTCCTCAACCTGCGCGAGACGAAAATCGTCAACTCCATCGGCATCAGCATCCTCATCGAGATCATCGAGAAGATGATCGACAAGGGCGGCAAGATCGGCTTCTGCTGCCTCACCCCGGTCATCCACAAGACCTTCCAGATCATGGGCCTCGCGAACTACGCCGCGATCTACATCGACGAAGAGGCCGCGACCCGGGAAATGGGCTTGACGTGACGTTTACGGGGAGGTGCTGAGTGCTGAGTGCTGAGTCCCGCCCACCCAGCACCCAGCACCCAGCACCCAGGAGCCAGCACACAGCACTCAGCACCCAGGAGCCAGCACTCAGCACTCAGCACCCAGCACTCAGCACCCAGCACTCAGCACTCAGCACCCAGCACTCAGCACCCAGCACTCAGCACCCAGCACCCAGCACCAGCACTGACAAGATGTTCACCGGAATCATCCTCCACACCGGCACCATCGAGGCGTTCGAGCGTCTTCCGAACGGGGCACGGCTGCACATCCGCACGACGGATCCCGAGCCGTTCACGCGCGGCGAGAGCCTCGCGGTCAACGGCGTCTGCCTGACCGTGTTGCCTGAGCCGGGCGGCGCGCTCGTCGCCGACCTCTCCGACGAGACGCTCTCGCGCACGACTCTCGGCTCCCTCGGCGTGGAAGTGACCGTCAACGTCGAGCGGGCTCTGGCCCTCGGGGACCGCATGGGCGGACACATGGTGCAGGGGCACGTCGACTGCGTCGGCAATCTCATCTCGATCGCGCACGAGGGCGAGTTCGCCGTCTATCGCTGGAGCCATCCCGTCGAGTACGCGGACCTCGTCGTCGCCAAGGGCTCGATCGCCGTCGACGGCATCTCGCTGACCATCGTCGATCCGGCGCCGGGCTCGTTCGCGGCCGCGCTGATCCCCGAGACCCTCCGCCGCACGAACCTCGGCACCGCGAACATCAGCAAGGCCGTGAACCTCGAGTTCGACATGATCGCGAAGTACGTGCACAACCTCGTCGCGCCGTACCTGCCGAAGTGATCCTCTATCGCAAAGTGCCGCAGCTAAGGTTGCGCCGCGCGTCGGCGCCCGCGCCTCCGTTCTGGGCGGCCACCACCATCGCACCATATGCGGCGAAACGGGCGACACCCGTGGCCATCGACTACGTCTCGCTGCGCGCCAGCGGAGCGGAGAAACTCGAAGTCGGCGTGTGCGCCAATGTGCGCGACGAGCTCGAGCGCGCGCGGGCCCTCGCGGCGCCGGTGCTGATCGACGCCGCCGGGAACGCGGAGATGGTGTTCCGCCGCGGCGAGGAAGCCCTCGCCTGGTGCGACGAGCAGGGCCTGGCGGCGCAGCTTCTCACCGCCCAGGGCAACGTGGTGCGTCTCTCCACCGACGGCCGCTTCGGCGTCGCGGTGCCGGTCCTGTTCCCTCTGACGACGGACCTCGCGCTCCTCGAGTCGGCGGCCGATGCGGCACGCGATGCCGGAGCCGCGTTCTTCGCCGCCATCCCCATCGACGCCGAGCCGACGGCGAAGCAGGCGATGGCGCAGACGACCCTCTTCGACGACGACCTCTACGCGATGCTCTTCCACGCCGACCTCGCGCCGATCCAGCTCGCGACCGAGCGCCACATCGCCGCGCTCGCGGCCGAGCGCGGAATGGCGGATTTCGTCCTCCCGCCGCGGTGGGAGGAACGCTCCAACTGGAACGCCGCGATTCTGCTCACGCTCGTCGCCTCGCGGATGATCGCGATGGAGCTCGACCTCGACCTCGCCGGCGTCATCGCCCGCTCCGCGCGAACGATCGCGGAGCTCGACAAGCCTCTGGAGCGCATCGCGGAGTCGGCAAGCCTGTCGATCATCGGAGGGGTGGATGAGACGAGTGTGGAGATTCTGACCGAGTGGCTGGGTGGGGGTTCTGCCACGTTTGCAGAGAAGGTGTACGGGGAGTGGCGATTGCGGCGGGGGTGACCATAGGACGAATAGGACGGATAGGACGGATGGGACGAATAGGAAGAATGGGACCGGGAGAACTACCTATCCGTCCTATTCGTCCTATCCGTCCTATTCGTCCTATGGTCGCTCCTACTTCCGGTGCTCCACCTTCACCTTCGTCGAGATCCCCCCTCGCACGTAGAAGTCCCCTTCGACCATGAGGTACCTCGGAGCGATGGCTTGGATGAGGTCGTCGGCGATGCGGTTGGTGACGGCCTCGTGGAACGCTCCTTCATCGCGGTAGGACCAGAGATAGAGCTTGAGCGACTTCAGCTCCACGCACTTCGCGTCGGGGACGTAGCGGATGCGGATGGTCGCGAAGTCGGGCTGCCCGGTCATCGGACAGAGGCAGGTGAACTCCGGCGCCTCGAACGCGATCTCGTAGTCGCGCTGAGGGTTGGGGTTGGGGAAGGTCTCGAGAGACTTGGAAGGACTGGTCGACATGAGTTGCCCGTTCACCGTGACCCGTTACCCGGGCTGTTTTGCCCGGGCGACAGGGCACGGGCAACGGGCAACGGGCAACTGGCAACGAAAATTCATCGTTTCGCCGGTGTCACCGCCATCAGCTTCTGATTCAGTTCCTTGATCCTCTCCTGCAGCTGGGTGATCTTGGCCTGGGCATCGGCGCGAAGGCGCTCGGCTTCTCCGCGAAGGCGGGCGATCTCCTCGTCCTTCTGCTTGTCGCCCCCCGCCGTCTGGGCGACCTGGGCGCGGAGGTAGTCGACGTCGTGCCGCATGCCCTCGATCTGCTCGTCCTTGTCGGCGAGGCGCTGGCGCCACTGGACTTCCTGCTCCTCGTAAAGGCGCTTGATGTCCATGAGCTCGGTGATCTGCGAGAAATCGGAGTAACTGGGGGCCATGTCTCCTCCCTGGCGAACGCGCTCTTCGATCTGGGGGAAGAGCTTGCGGAGCTTGAGTGAAAGGTCGTCGGGGTCGCTCGAGAGCTCCATGGCGTCCTGATAGGTGATCTTCTGGTGGACGAGCAGGGCGATGAGCGACTGGTTCATCGACTGCATGCGATAGAGGCCGACCGAGCTCTCGATCTCCTCGAGGAGATCCTTGGTCAGGCCGTCCTCGATCAGCTTCGCCACGCGCGGGGAGTTCTTCAGGACCTCCACCGCCGCGGTCATCTTCCCCGAGTTGGTCTTGATCAGTTTGAGCGAGATGATCCCGCGGAGGACGAGCGAGAGCTGCGAGCGAATCTGCTTGTGCTGCTCGGGCGGAAAGGCGTCGATGACGCGGTCGAGCGTCTGCGCGGCGTTGTTCGTGTGCAGGGTGGAGAAGACGAGATGCCCCGTCTCCGCGGCCGTGAGCACGGTCTGCATCGTCTCCACGTCCCGCATCTCGCCGACCATGATCACGTCCGGATCCTGGCGCATGGCGTTGCGGAGCGCTTCCTTGAAGTTCGTCGTGTCCGTCCCCACCTCGCGCTGGGAGATGGCCGCGGTCTTGTCCTGGAAGAGGAACTCGATCGGGTCCTCGATCGTGACGATGTGCAGTGGCTCGTGCTCGGAGATCTCGACGATCATCGCCGCGAGGGTGGTCGACTTGCCCGATCCCGTGGGGCCGGTGACCAGCACCAGACCGTCCGGGATCTGGGTCATCTCCCGGACCGCCGTCGGCAGTTCCAGCGCGTCGACCGTCTGCACCTGGATCGGAACGCGGCGGAAGACGGCGGCCACCGTGCCGCGCTGCATGTAGAGGTTCGCGCGGAATCGCGCCACGCCGGGAACCCCGTACCCGAAGTCGACCGACAGCTGGGCCTCGAACTTCTCTTTCTGGGCGTGGTTCAGCAGAGGCAGCAGCATCCGCTCGAGGTCCGCGGGCTTGAGCGGCTCGGTCTTCACCGGGATCAGCTTCCCCTGCACGCGCACGAGCGGCGGACGCATCGGCTTCAGATGAAGATCCGACGCCTGTTGCTTCGACATGTACACCAAAAGGTCGTTCAAAGAGAACGCCGGGGCTTGCTGTTCGGGCACTGCGGTCACGGGCGGGATTATAAGTGGTCGCCACCGATGGAGTCTCAGAGTCGCAAAGTCTCA
>CAZLGP010000058.1:0-14821 GCA_964558905.1 uncultured Thermoanaerobaculia bacterium
CACCCGCCAACCGCCAACCGAAATATCGATCCGGTCGATCGTTCCCTCGACGCGCACCGGTACGCCGGCCGTCTCGATGATGAACGGCTGGGGATGATCGGCCGGAACCTTGAATTTCGTGCCGAAGCGGAACTCGAACCAGCGCGGCACGAGGTCCTGGGCGTCGAGATCGGCGAGGTCGTTCACGACGAACTCGCGGAGGATGCGCTTCGTGGCCCGACGCTCGATGTCGCGAACGGTGCGATTGAACGGCGGCACGTCGCGTTCGTGATCGTCGAACTGCTCGTCGATGAACTGCTCGAGCCGTGCCCCGAGTTTCTCCGGCAGCCTTGGCAGCGATGCCGCCGCGGCCCGGATCTCCTCCTCGGACATCTCGCGATAGAAGCGCTCGAGAACGCGATGGTCGAGGATGCCCTTGTCGCGATGGTGAATCTGCAGCTCTCGCTCGGGATGATCGACTTCCTTGACGCCGAGGACGTGTTTGAGGAGGAACTTCTGCGGGCACTCGCCAAAGTCTTCGAGCTGCGTGGGGGAGAGCGGTTTGTCGAGCGCGATCGGGCCGATGTAGCCGTCGAAGACGGAGCGGGTGCCGGCTTTGGCGACGAGCTGAAGCTGGCGTTGCCCGTGGCCCGTGACCCGTGACCCGTGCGATGCAGCCCGGGGAACGGGCAACGGGGAACGGGGAACGTTTCGCACGAATCGCGACGGCCTAAGCACCTTGCCGAAGCCATCGCCGGAAGCGAACGAATAGTGCACTTCCGATGACGTGGAATCCTCCAGCAGCGAGAACAGCAGCAGCTCCTCCTCGCGACCGTCGCCGATCTCGCGGATGCCGAGGATGCGCCGGTCGGAGTCGGGGAGGAGCGGGTCCTCGGTGCGGCGCTGCGGGAAGACGTCGTCCTGCATCCGCACGACGAAGAGATGAGAGAAGGAGCGGCCGCGGAAGCGGAGGACCTCGCCGGCCCAGACCGGTTGGCGGTTGACGGTTGGCGGTTGGCGGGGGATCGATTCGTTCTCGATCGCGTCGATGACGTCGGCGGCGACGTGTCCTTGGATTCGCTCGAAGAGCGCGGCGATCGTGTCGAGCTTCTCCGCCGCGATGAGATCCGCCTCGGTTTCGATGCGGAACATGCTGCCAAGCCTGCCGAGGTCGACGCTCAGCGTCAGCCCCTCGATCTCCGAGAGGAGGGCGATGTAGCCGTCGATGACGGGCGAGCGGCTGCGCATGCGCAGGAGCTCCTCGCTCGTTCCGCCGGCGATCCGTGCGCGGCGCGTCTCTCTGTCCGCCGCGTCGACGTCGATACGCGTCTTCGTGTGCAGGCCGTCGCGGACGAGGCCAAGGATCTCGGACCGGGGAAAGCCGCGATCTCTGAGGCGGAGGAGGGTCAGCGCGCCGCGGCCGATGCGGTGCGCGGCGAGCGGAACGTCCTCGCCGAGAGTCGTGGCGAAGCCGTGCTCCGCCGCGAAGCGGTTCAGGAGGCGCGCGTCGTACGGCTCGAACGAGCGGGCCACGATGCCGATCTCGCGAGCGGGCATTCCATCCGCGAGTACGCGCGCCACGCGCGAGCAGAGGTCGTGCAGCTCGTCGAGCCGCGTGTTGTGCGCGGAGGAGCGGCATTGCGGACGCCATGCACTGTCATCCTGAGCCGGCACGGCCGGCTGCGCTGATTGGCCAAGCCTTGGGCACGCTTTGCGTCTTGTTTTGCCGGCCTCGTTGAGGGGGATGACATCTTCGATGTCATTAGAAGCCGCCCTTCGGCTCTGCTCAGGACAGGCTTCGACGGCGAAGGACCCCGTGCGGTTTGCGCCGGCCGCGCTCGAAGCCCGGGGTCCGTCGCCGCGCGTCGCCGGCTCAGGATGACAGTAGGGGGTGATCGTTCGGATGAACGGCTCCGCGAAGGGCGCCTCGGACGGTACCCAGATCGCGCTGATCCGCTCCGCGCGTAACAGCGCCTCGGTGAGCTCCTTCTGCGCGCCGGTCATGTCGTAGAAACCGGCCAGGATTTGCCGCGCGACGTGGGCGTCCACCGCACGCGTCGCGCCTCCCAGCAAATCGGCCGGATCGATTGCGCCGAGCTGCGCGATCAGCCGCTCGTACTCCATCCACGCGCGAATGACGAGGTCCGTCCGTCGCCGATTGCGCAATCCCCGCGCCGTGCCGGCGCGGCGCTCGAAGTCGGGCAGGGTGAGCCCGCTGTCGCGCACGTCGCGGTACGAGCGCTCGAGCATCGTCGCGATGCCGCGGCTGGACATCATCACGTCGTCGATCGATCGGACCGCGATGCGCATCGCCAGCCGGCGCTCGGCATCCGATGCCACGCGCGGCGTCAGGTTGTGGGTTGCGACCATTCGTTTTGCCAGCTCGTCGAGCGAATGCAGCCGGAGTCCGGCGACCCCGTGTGGCAGGCGCGTCAGCAACTCGGCCGCGATCGCTTCGGCCGCGCCGCGCGAGGGGACGATGACTTCCTCCTCCCACGGCGCGAGCGGGTCGGTTCCGCGACGGGCCGCTACGAGACGCGCGGCAATCTCGGAGGCGATCTCGCGATAGGGGGCGAAGCGGAGGGAGGGCATGAGAAGTTGCGTGGATTCTAACAGTTGGCGGTTGGGGCGTTGGTGCTGAGTGCTGGGTGCTGAGTCAGGCGATGAATTCACTCAGCACTCAGCACTCAGCACCCAGCACCCGGTCCCGTACTGGTGCGCATCTCGCAATCGCAGCCAAACCGAGCCATGTCGCAGATAATCTCCGCCGATGGGAAAACGCCACGTTCACGTGATCGCGGTACGCAAGCCGGCGACGTTCGCGCTGCTGGCCATCGTCACCGTCTCGATGGCGTCGCTGCTCTACGTGCTGAGCGGACGGGCCTACGCGGCGGACCGGAGTCCGCTGCTGGAGCTGGCGGCGCGCATCCTCGGCGGAGGCGGCGCTGTGGTTTCGCGCGATACCGTGCTCGCGTTTCTCATGCCCGTCATCGCGAACGTGCTCCTATTCATGCCGTGGGGCTTTCTGGCGTTCGTCGGGCTCGACTCGCCGCGGCGCGCGCGCAGGAGCACCTATCTCATGACCGTCATCGGCGCGCTGCTCATCGCCGGGGGCATGTCGGTGTGGCAGGAGTTTCTCCCGACGCGGGTCACGTCGATGCCCGACGCGCTGGCGAACGCCACCGGCGCACTGGTGGGCGCGGCGCTGGGACACGCGCGCAAAGGCGTCCACGTTCGGTTCGACTTCTGAAAGGGCTGTTGTCGTGATTCTCGTGGTGGAAGATGATCCGCAGGTGGCGCGATTGATCTCGCTCGTCCTGCAGCGAAGCGGACACAAGTCTCACGTCGTCGCCGACGGCGATAGCGCCCTGGATCAGGCCCGCGAGCAGCGGCCGGCGATGATCTTCGCCGACCTCACCATCAAAGGCATGGGGGGTGAAGCCCTCTGCAGCGCGCTCAAGTCGCACGAGGAGACGAGGAACATCCCGTACGTCGTCGTCTCCGGCGACCGCGACATCGCCGAGAAGGCTCGGCAGTGCGGCGCGGACGACTACATGGGAAAGCCCTTCGAATTCGAAGATCTGATTCGTCTCGTGAACAAATATGCAAGAGCTGAAAGCTGAAAAACCGCTTGAATCGCCGGAGGGGAGCGATCCCGTTCTCCGTCTCATGGCCCGCCTCGCGGAGGAGGGCTTCACGACGGAGCAGGGTCCGGAGTGGTGGGATGAATACGGCGAGACCATCTACCGCCGCGACGAAAAGCTCCCCTTCACGGGGGGCGAGACGTTCTTCATCTTCACCCGCGTCCCCGACGTGAATGAGCGCATCCTCCGGCAGACGTCGGATTCCGTGGTGCACACCTACGGCGCCCGCAACGTCGGGCAGAAGGCGCTGTCGGTGCTCCAGTCGACGACCGTCTATCACTGCCTCGTCTGCACTGCCGACAACCCGCACAACGAGCCGCTCGCCGAATACATCGCCCGCACGGGCGGCGCGACATTCATCCCGGTCGTGATCGTTCCCGGCATCAACGAGGTTCTTTACCCCAACCTCGAGGAGAAGATCGGCGTCATCCGCCCCCGGGTGGAATACCTCCAGTACCTCCTCGGCGAGCGCCGCGAGACGGTAGACATGCATAAGCCGACGATCCAGGCCATGTGGATCTCCGCCGCGGTCGTTCTGGTGCTGCTCGTGGCGGTGATCTTCTCGTTCGTGACGTAGAACGTGCCGTTGCCGAGCCGTGGCCCGTGACCCGTGACCCCGTACGATGCAGCCCCGGGGCACGGGCAACGGGCAACGAGCAACGGGCAACGGGCAACGGGCCACGAGCAACCGGCCACGAGCAACGGGCAACGGCTACAATGCCCCCCCGCATGACCTTCCCCCTCAAGCCGAAGGACATCTTCGAGGAGCTGCGCAAGTCCGTCGTCGGGCAGGATGACGCGATCCGCGAGGTGTCGGTGGCGCTGGTGAAGCACCTCGTCGGGCATCCAGCGCCGAACATCCTGCTCATCGGAAACTCCGGCTCGGGCAAGACCACGCTCATGCGCGCGGTCGAGCGGTTCCTCTCGCACACGCCCGACCTCGGCGAGTACGCGAACGTGGTCCGGTTGAACGCCAACGTCCTGGCCGAGGAGCGACAGGGATACGGGAAAGCCGTCCTGGGGCGGCTCTACGCGAACGCGCTGAAGATGCTGGGACCGTCCGGTTCGCCGGAGGAGATCGTCCGCGCGGTGCAGCGTGGCATCGTCTTCGTCGACGAGGTCGACAAAGTCCGCGCCCAGGTCAGTGGGCAGCCCAACGTGCGCGGCATCGTCGCGCAGGAAGCGCTGTTGACGCTGATGGAGAACGAGAACGTCGAGTTCGAGGCCGACGGCCGGACGTTCGTCATCAATTCGGCGCAGATCCTCTTCGTCGCCGGCGGCGCGTTCGAAGAACTGTACGAGAGCGTGCTCCGCCGGGCCACGATCGGACAGGACGTCGTTGCGATGAAGCCCGTGGTGGTGGTCTCGGCCTCGGGAGAAGTGCGTGAGGAGTTGCCGTTCCACCTCGGGGACTATCTGAAATACGACGACCTCTTCCGCTACGGGATGACGCCGCAGTTCGTCTCGCGTTTCGAGTCGATCGTCGTGCTCAACGACCTGGCCGAGGGCGATCTGGCGCGGATCTTCGTCGAGCCGGACGCGTCGATCTTCCGTACGTCGAGGGAGTACTTTCAACGCTTCGGGATCGACCTGCAGATCACGCGCGGTGCGCTGATCGCCATCGCCTGGGACGCGGCGCGCCAGAAGCGTCTCGGCGCCCGGGCCCTGCGCGAGACCTATCGCCGCGTCATCCGCGCCCTCGAGTTCGAGCCCACCGCCGCCGGCACATTGACGATCGACGAGGAGATGGTGAAGCGGGCCATCGCGGCAAGGGAGGCGGGCACACGGTGAAGTCTCCACAAGTCTCAAAGTCTCAAAGTCTCAAAGTCTCAAAGGAGATCGCGACGGGTGGACGGTCGGCGAGAGAGGTGGGCACACGGTGAAGTCTCAGAGTCTCAGAGTCTCAGAGAAGATCGCGACGGGTGGGCGGGTCTTTGAGACTTTGAGACCATGAGACTTTGAGACTCTTGGAGACGGGGAGAGCGCGAGAACACGATCAACGTTAAGACTCCAATCATGGGCGAACCAAAGAAAGGTCTCTTCGACAAACTGAAACGTGGGCTCTTCATGACCCACACCGAGATCATCGAGAAGGTGAAGGAGTCGATGACTCCCGACCTTCCGATCGATCAATCCGCGATCGACGGACTCGAGGAAGGGCTCCTCGGCGCGGACGTCGGCGCGGAGCTGACCATGGCTCTCGTCGGGCGCGTGGAGCAGCGCGTGCGCGACGAGAAGATCACGAGGATGGAGCGCTTCACGGAAGTGATGCGCGAGGAGGCGCGCGCCCTGATCCCGCAGCGCATGGCCTCGACGATCGACGTCGGCAAGGCGAAGCCGTTCGTCATTCTCGTCGTCGGCGTGAACGGGACGGGCAAGACCACCACCATCGCCAAGCTCGCCGCGCGCTGGAAAGGCGAGGGGAAAACCGTCGTCCTCGGCGCCGCCGACACGTTCCGCGCCGCGGCGATCGAGCAGTTGCAGATGTGGGCCGACCGCGTCGGCGTCTCGCTCGTGAAGCACAAGGCCGGCTCCGATCCCGCGGCCGTCGCGCACGATGCCGTCGCCGCCGCGAAGTCGAGAAACGCAGACGTGGTGATCATCGACACCGCCGGCCGCCTGCACAACAAGTCCCACCTGATGCAGGAGCTGTCCAAGATCCATCGCGTCGTCGAGAAGGAGCTCCCCGGCGCGCCGCACGAGACCCTGCTCGTCATCGACGGCACGACAGGCCAGAACGGTGTCAGTCAGGCAGCGGCGTTCCTCGAGGCAGCGAAAGTCACGGGCATGGTCGTCACGAAGCTGGACGGCACGGCCAAGGGCGGCGTCATCCTCTCGATCATGCGCCAGTTCGACATCCCGGTGAAGTTCGTCGGAGTGGGCGAGGCGGCGGACGATCTGATCCCGTTCGATCCGCAGGCATACGTGGACACGCTATTCGAGAGTTGAGTAGAGTTAAGTAGGGTCAGACCCGGAAACTCTACTGAACGGGTGGGTGGAGGAGCGTTAAGTAGAGTTTCCGGGTCTGACCCTACTTAACTCTGGCAATGCGAAACGCCGTACTCTGTGTCCTCCTCCTGGCCGCACCCCTCCATGCCGCAGACATCGAGGTGGGCTTGCAGCACGTGATCGCGATTCCGGGGGACACCGGTGAGCTGAACATCGCCACCGGCCGCGGTTTCGGCGCGCATCTGGATGTCTTCTGGTCCGACCGCGTTTCCACGCGCGTCGCCGCGGTTCTCGTCAATCCCGCGGCGATCCTGTATCCCAGCGATCCTCCGCCGGCCGACGTCGACCTGGGCACGCTCGGACTCGATATCTACTCCGCGACGGCGCGGTTCCACGTCGCGCCGCGCGCGCGGTTCTCCGCCTTCGCGGGCGCCGGCGCCGCGCTCGTGACCATCGGCAACCTCGACGATCAGTTCGGCGACGCGGTGGAAATCGAGTTCGATCAGGAGACCGCGCTCGTGGCCGAGGCGGGGGTGCGATATCGCGTCCACCCGCGGATCGTGTTCGAGGCGTCGGCCGTGTACGTGCCGCTGGAGATCGAGGGCAACGTCCGGCGCGCCACGGATCCGCGGATCGTCGTGCCCTCGCCAATCGGGCTCGACCCCGTGGTCGTCAGTGTCGGCGCGGCCTGGCGCTTCTGAGCTGCACGCCGATGACCACCGCGGAGACGTTGATCCCCGGGTTCCGCGGCGCGTAGCCACCATTCGAGATGTGCATGAAGCGGTAGCCGGCGAAGACCGGCATCCGGCCGTTGCCGTTGAGCATGAATCCCGCTCCGACGTGGGTGACGAAATTGAATCGCGACGTCGATGCCGGCACGCGCTTTTCCGCGATCATCGGTCCGGTGGCCCCTTCGAGAAACGGCCGCAGGCGCGATTGCGTGCGGAACGTACGGCGGACGAGCAGCGACGCCGACAGCGCGTTTACGGACTCGTGGCCGTCCCCATACAGATCGCCGAACCAGCTCTTCGGCTGCCAGAGATTGGCGGCGCCCCCGACCAGGGCCACGGTCGTGCGCGGCGAGATGGCGTGCCCCAGCTCGAGCTGCAGCATCTGCATGTCGGCCTGGCCGTGCCAGTTCGTGGCGCTTCTTCCGCCGACGCCGACGAGGCGGATGTCGTTGAAGGTCTGCCCGGCTAATGAGAACGAGAGCAGCGCGAACGCCGCGATCGTGAAGCTACGCATCCCCCATCTCCGCGTCATATACGTCCCGGGCGCGAGCTCGGTTCAGTCCCGAGTGCAACTCGCCGCTCGGATGAACGACCATGTTAGGACCGTAGTCGCAGAAGTCCAGACAGGAAACGGCGCACACGCGGACCGTTGGCTTGCGGCCCATCCGTTTGTTGTGGTCCTTCAGCTCCGCGCGGATGATCTCTCCGCGCTCGTCGCCGCGCGCCGGATCGTTGCAGCGCTCCCCGGTGCAGACGAGGAAGAGTCTCTCGAAGGGGTACTTCATTAGTGCTGAGTGCTGGGTGCTGGGTGCTGGGTGCTGGGTGCTGGGTGCTGAGTGCTGAGTGCTGAGTGCTGAGTGCTGAGTGCTGAGTGCTGAGTATATAGGGGGTGGGCGGGACTCGCACGCATGCGGTCAGCTCATTGTTGCCGCAAGCATCGTCGCAAGCAACATCGCAAACATCATCGCCCGGTTGGCCCTAAGCCTAAGCTCCGATGGTTGCACTCACGAGCTCGCGTGCCTCGGCCTGGAGGAAATGCAGATGGTTCTCGCTGACGAAACTCTCCGCGTAGATCTTGTAGAGGTTCTCGGTGCCTGATGGGCGGGCTGCGAACCAGCCGTTGCGTGTGGTCACCTTGATGCCGCCGAGCGGATTGCCGTCGCCGGGGGCGTGGGTGAGGATGTTCTCGATCGGATCGCCGGCCAGTTCCTGCGCGCGCACCTGCTGGCTCGAAAGCCTGCCGAGGAGCGCCTTCTGCTCGGGCGTCGCGGCCGCGTCCGTGCGCTCGTAGAACGACGGGCCGTGCTGCGCGACGAGCTGTTCGTAGATCTCGCCCGGGTCGCGCTGCATGCGCGCCGTGATCTCCGCGGCGAGGAGCCCCATGATGATGCCGTCCTTGTCGGTGGTCCACACGGTCCCGTCGCGGCGCAGGAAGGATGCGCCCGCGCTCTCCTCTCCTCCGAAGCCGAGCGAGCCCTCGAGCAGGCCGCCGACGAACCATTTGAACCCCACCGGCACCTCGAAGAGCCGTCTGCCGAGATGTGCGGCGGTGCGGTCGATCATGCCGCTGCTGACGGTCGTCTTTCCCACCGCGGCATCCTCGCGCCATCCCGGCCGGTGCGTGAAGAGATACCAGATCGCCACGGTGAGAAAGCTGTTCGGATTGAGTAGCCCTCTTCCGGGCGTGACGATTCCATGGCGGTCGCTGTCCGTGTCGTTGCCGAATGCCACGTCGAAGCGATCCTTCAACGCGATCAGAGCGGCCATGGCATGTGCTGACGAGCAGTCCATGCGGATCTTGCCATCCCAGTCCAGGGTCATGAACCGGAAGGTCGGATCGACAGACTTGTTGACGGTCGTGAGATCGAGCTTGTAGCGCTCCCGGATGTGACTCCAGTATGCGACGCCTGCACCGCCAAGCGGGTCGACGCCGATGCGCAGTCCGGAAGCGCGCACGACGTCGAGATCGACCACGGCGTGCAGGTCGTTCACGTAGTGCTCGATGAACGGGAACCGCTTCGCTCCCGCGAGTGCTCTCGCGAACGGCACTCGCCGGATCTTCGCCGGCGCGGCCATCAGCATGTTCGCCGCGTTCTCGATCGATTTGGTTGCCGCGGTGTCGGACGGGCCCCCGCTCGGCGGGTTGTACTTGATCCCCCCGTCCTCGGGAGGGTTGTGGGACGGTGTGATCACCAGGCCGTCGGCGAGAGCGCTCTTCCGGCCTCGGTTGTAAGTCAGGATGGCGTGGGAGACGACGGGCGTGGGCGTGTACCCGCGATCCGCGTCGATCCGAACCTCCACCTCGTTCGCCGCGAGCACTTCCAACGCCGACACGAACGCAGGCTCGGAGAGGGCGTGCGTGTCGATGCCGAGAAACAACGGCCCGTCGATGCCCTCGGCACGCCGGTAGTCGCAGATGGCCTGGGCAGTCGCGACGATGTGCAACTCGTTGAAGCTCGTCCGGAGGGAGGACCCGCGGTGCCCGGACGTGCCGAATGCCACGCGCTGCTCGCGAACGTCGGGATCGGGGGTGTCGGTGTAATACGTCGTCACCAGACGGGGAACGTTGATCAGCTGCGCTTCGGTGGGTCGAGTGCCGGGAAGGCCGCGATCCATTGGCGCCCCGTCATCCTGGCGCGACAAACGCCCTCCCGGCGTCGAGCACCTGCTTGAGGTCGCGAGGACTACAGGCTTCGGCGTACAAGCGGGCGACCGGCTCGGTGCCCGAGTGCCGGAACAGCAGCCAGGCCTGGGTGTCGAAGATCAGCTTCACGCCGTCGAGCGTGTTCACGTCACGGACCTGACGTCCGCCGATCTGCCGCGGTGGATCGGCGAGCTTCGCGGAGAGCGACTCGCGCAGTTGAGGGGTGAGCTTCAGATCGATGCGCTTCGAGTAGTAGGAGCCGAACTCGGCGTGCATCTCCTCCACGAGCTGTCCGATCTTTTTCCCGGTGCGCGCGACCATCTCGGCGACCAGCAGGCAGGCCAGGATGCCGTCCTTCTCGGGCAGGTGCCGGTACATCGACATCCCCGCCGACTCCTCGACTCCGAGGGCGATCTTGTCCTCGAGGATCAGCTCAGCGATGTACTTGAATCCCACCGGCGTCTCGTAGAGCGGGATGTCGAGCTTGCGCGCGATCGCGTCCATGAGATGCGTCGTGGCGACGGTTCGGGCCAGGCCCCCCGGGATGTTGCGGAAGCGCTTGAGATAGACGGCGAGCAGGGAGAGGATCGTGTTCGGCGAGACGAATCGATTGCGGTCGTCGATGATCCCGAAGCGGTCCGCATCGCCATCGGTGGCCAGGCCGAGGTCGTACTTCTCCTCGGTCACCACCCGGCGCAACTCGGCGAGGTTCTTCTCGCTGCACTCCGGTGAGAAGCCGCCGAAGTAGGGGTCCCGATAGTTGTGAATGGTCTTGATCTCCACGCCGGCCTCGAGCAGGAAATAGTCGAGGTAGTCGCGGGAGGTACCGTAGAGGGGGTCCATGGCGATGCGCAGCCCGGACTTGCCGATGGCATCGACGTCGACCTTCGAGCGCAGCTCGGTGAGGTAGCGGTCCTTCGGATCGATCTCTTCGATCAGCTCCGCTTTCTCGTACACGTCGAGCCGCTCGTTTTTCTGTTGCACGGCGTGGATCTCGCGCTCGATGACCTTCGTCACTTCCGGCAGGGCCGCCGCTCCGTTCGCTGTCGAGAACTTCAGTCCGTTGTACTCCGGCGCGTTGTGCGAGGCCGTGAAGTTGATCGCCCCCATCGCCTTCCGGCGGATGATCTCGTGGGAAACGCAGGGCGTGGGGACATCCCGCGTGCAGAGGTAGGCCTTGATGTCGTTGAAGGCCAGGATCTTGGCCGCCTCGGACGCGAACTTCTCCGATAGGAATCGCGTGTCGTAGGCCACGATGACGCCCGAGCCCCGCTGCCCGGACTTGCGAAGGAACGATGCGATGCCCTGGCTGGCAATGCGTACGTTTTCGAACGTGAAGTCTTCGCCGATGATGCCACGCCAGCCCGAGGTACCAAACCTGATCATGAACGCCACTCTCTCTCCGTTGCGGAGTTGGGGGACGGAACGTTAGCACATTGCAACGGCCGGTCCTGAGTGCTGAAGTGCTGAGTCCTGAAGTGCTGAGTGCCAAGTGCCAAGTGCTGAGTGCTGAGTGCTGAGTGCTGAGTCACGCCCACCCGACGCATAGCCTGGATAATCGCCAATGTCCGTCCAGCACCCAGCACCCAGCGCCCAGCACCCAGCGCCCAGCACCCAGCGCCCAGCACCCAGCGCCCAGCACCCAGCGCCCAGCACCCAGCACCCAGCACTCAGCACCCAGCACTCAGCACCGGGTTGCCCCCCTGGCCTGTTTTCCGCAATGATGAATCCCCAGCCTATGTCCCGGCCTGTGGTGCTCATTGCGGATGACGACGAGGAAGTCGCGTTGCTGCTGAGGACGTACCTCAAGCCGCTGGATGTGGACGTTCTCGTCGCCCGCGACGGGGAGGAAGCGCTCGCCGTCGCTCAGTCGCGCCTGCCCGCGGTGGTGCTTCTCGACGTGATGATGCCGAAGCGCAGCGGCTGGGAAGTCTGCCAGGCGCTCAAGGCCGTACAGAGGACCTCGCACATCGGCGTCATCCTCGTCACCGGACGCGGCGACGTGAAGGATCGCCTGACCGGACTGCAGGTCGGTGCGGACGACTACCTCGTCAAGCCCTTCGACCGCAACGAGGTCACCAAGCGCGTGCGTGCGGTTCTGTCGCGTGAGCCGGAGCTGCGAAAAGAAGCCGAACAGGCCGGTCGGAGCGCGCTCGAGGCGGCCCTCATCGACCGGGCCACGGCACTCCCGACCCTTCCGGCCATCCTCGATCGGGTGAAAGAGATCCTGATCGAGCAGGGAGAGATCGGGATCGTCTTCATCGACCTCGAGCAGTTCGAAACGGTCGAGGCGGAGTACGGGTGGGCGTTCTTCGACGAGCTGCTGTGCAACGTCGGACAGATCTTGTCGTCCGAGGCCAAGGAGCGCTTCCACAATCCGCTCTTGGCCTGCCATCGCGCCGGTGGCTCGAGCTTCTACATCTTCTTCGAGACCCGCGGGCAGGACCTGACCGCCGAGAACGCATCCGAGCGCGTGGCGAACGACCTCCGCCAGACGCTCATCGACACGACGCACAAACGCTTCCCGAATCTCGCCGCGGAGCAGATCGGCTTCTTCGTCGGCACGGCGCGCGTCGACTACCGGCCCCAGATCCGCCTCGAGCGCCAGATCTACGCGGGCATGCAGACGGCCACCGACGCCGTCCGCGACGCCGAGCAGCAGCGCAAGAAGCAGCTCACGCGCGAGTTGCGCGACATCATCCGCCGCAAGCGCGTCACGACGCTCTTCCAGCCCATCGTCCGCGCGCGCGAGTCGACGGTGTTCGGCTACGAGATCCTCACTCGCGGTCCGTCGCACTCGTCGTTCCGCAACTCCGACATGCTCTTCTCGTTCGCACGCGAGGCCAAGCTCGCCTGGGCCCTGGAGGCCATCGCGCTCGAAGGGGCGCTCCGCCGGCTCCGGCAGGTCGACTTCTCGGACCGCAAGTTCCTCCTCAATCTCGAGGCGGAGATGTTCGGCGAGTCGGAGTTCCGCATCCACGAGATGGTGTCGTTCTTCGCCGAGAACAAGGGGCACTTCGTCTTCGAGCTCACGGAGCGCGCGGCCATCGAGGACTACGTGCAGTTCCGTGAGCTGTTGAACGAGTTTCGCGACAAAGGAATCGAAGTCGCGATCGACGATGCCGGCTCGGGCTACGCGTCGCTCGAGGCCATCGCCGCGCTCGCGCCGGATTACCTGAAGATTACCAAGGGCCTCGTCTCCACGCTCGCCGAGGAGCCGATCAAGCAGGACCTGGTGCGCATGCTGGTCGACCTCGCCGGCAAGATCAACGCGAAGACGATCGCCGAGGGGATCGAGACGGAGGAGGAATACCAGACCTGCCGCGAGCTCGGCATCGACCTGCTCCAGGGGTACTACCTCGCGCATCCTCAGGAAGAGCTGCAGCTCGGCGACGAAGAGGTGGCCGCGTCGTTGTCGTAGGACGAATGGGACGCATGGGACCCATGGGACCCATGGGACCCATGGGTAGCTACCCATCGGTCCCATACGTCCCATACGTCCCATACGTCCCATCGGTCCCTCGGGGCCATGTCGTAGACTGCGCGGACTGCCATGAACGCGACCCGGACCCTTTCGGCCGCTGTGCTCGTCGCGCTTCTCTGCGTCGCGGACCCCGTGCAGGCTCGCCGTCGTGCCGTGGCTCATCCCATCAATCCCGAGCCCGACGCGCGCGCGTTCACGCTCGCGCTGATGAACCGCGTCCTCGATACGTATCGCGACGAGGATCTCACGACGCTCTGGACGTGGATGGACGATCATCCGCGGGCCACCGAAAGCTCGCTCTACGCCGTCGTGCCTCCGGTGCGAGCGTTTGCCTACGTCGTGAAGTATGAGAACGAAAGCGCCGATGCCGAGCTCATCGCCGCGGCGCTCGACCAACTCGAGATCTCCCTCGCCCGCTACGAGCTCTGGGGAAGGACCTGGCTCTCGCCCTCGGTCGTGAACTTCCACGTGCTCGTCGCCCATCGCATCGTGCAGCATGACGCGCTTCCGGCGGAGATCCGCAACCGCGCAGCGGTGCTCTGGCAAGGTGTGCAGCTCATGTCCGAGCTCGAGGCCAGCGCGGGGCTGGTGTGGCCGCTTCCTACGCCCGCGGATTCGTCCGAGACCGGCGACTCGAAGGCGGAGGAGTTCGCGTGGCGGGCGACGCACTTCGCCGCGGCGATTCTCGCCAACCCCGGGCACGTCAGCTCCGAGCCGTGGGAGAGAGCCATGCGCCAGATGGGGTACGACGCCATCACCCGCCCCAGCGATCCTCCCGACCCGGAAGGCTTCAAGTTCACCACCGTGACCGAGGACTTCCGGCTCGACAATCACTTCGTCGAGGGGAATCCCTACTACGCCATCGCTACGCCACATCTTTTGCTCATGGCCGAGCTCTGCTATCGCGTCGAGGGGAAGACTGGCCCGGAAGAGCTCCGTCACAACGTCGCCGAGCTCTATGCGGTCTACAAGACCTATTGCTCGCAGACCCCCGAGGGACAGTTCTTCTGGAACCGTCCCACTTCTCCTCCCGGAGATCCGACGATGTTCCCGTTCGGGATGGGCGGGGAGCCGCAGCGCGATCTCGCCCTCGCGCGGGCGCGCGTTGCAAGCGGGACGCTGTGGGGAAGCCCGCCGCCGCCGGGCCCGATCCGCGAGAGTGACTTCTTCACGACGGTCCAGGATCACAAAGTCGGTCTCTACTACGCGGTCGGCCTCTATCTCTGGTACGTCCCGCGCCCGGTTCTCCCCGATCACTGACGATGATCACGCAGCACCTAGCACCCATCCCTCCACGTCGCAAGTCTCAAAGTCTCAAAGTCGCAAAGTCTCAAAGTCGCAAAGAGTGTGTTGCCGCGTCCTTTGAGACTTTGAGACTTTGAGACCCAGC
>CAZLGP010000059.1:0-28802 GCA_964558905.1 uncultured Thermoanaerobaculia bacterium
GTTGCCTCCGCACTCCACATGGTTTCGCGCGCAAAGGCGTCAGGCGCCGAGATGGCGGCGCTCCGATGTTTTGAGACGGTCCGCAGCGCCTCCGCTTTTCGATACCGTGGCAAGCACGGTCACGGTACGCTCTTGGCGCGAGTTCGCTTTCCGATGACGCGGCGAGGACGCCAAGTAGCGCTCTTGGCGCGCGAATCGGAAAGCGGAGGCGTTGCCTCCGCACTCCACATGGTTTCGCGCGCAAAGGCGTCAGGCGCCGAGATGGCGGCGCTCCGATGTTTTGAGACGGTCCGCAACGCCTCCGCTTTTCGATACCGTGGCAAGCACGGTCACGCTACGCTCTTGGCGCGCGAATCGGAAAGCGGAGGCGTTGCCTCCGCACTCCAAAATGGTCACCTTCGGTTCTCGCTTCGTGGTTGGCCGTAAGGCGAAGCAACCAACGCCGCCGGCCGCCCCGGCCGGGTACCATGCGGCGCAGGAGAAATTCAGCGGAATGAAATCAGGTGTGACTCACGGATTGGTGATGTTCGTCGCGATGATCCTGTTGGCCGCGTGTGCGACGACGACCCGTCGTGTCGTGAACGCGCCGGCGGCCGATCACGTTGTGCTCGAACGCGAAGCGGACGGCCGGACGTGGCGTGCGACCTGGCATCTCGCGCAACCCGCTCATGAGCTGAGGTTCGAGAGGGACACGACCGCCTTTCGCACCGAGATCTTCGAGGTGCTGACGCCCGGCTACTCGATGGCCCGCGTCGGTGACCATGAAGTTCTTCGAACGGACGGCGCGCCGTCGCGCACGATTGCCGTGCGCTTTCCCGAGTACGCGCGCGTTCTGGTGAAGGACTACATGTTCTTCGTGCCGTTCACCGATGAGAGTGTCGCGATCTACACGGGTCACCTGCTTGCACGCGCCGTCCGATCCGGCGAGGAGGACGATTGCCGGAGCTGCATCGTGAACACGTTCCGTCTGGTTCCCGGCGAAGGAGAGTCGGTGATCGCCGGCGGAAAACGGGCGCGGTCCGCGCTCGTGTGGTCGGATGCGTCGTATCAGGGAAGCTACGTCTACTTCGGCACGATCGAGCCTCTCGAGAGTGACGACATCATCTCGATCATGGATCCCGGATTCCCCGCGTGGATGCGCGCGGCTTCCGAAAGAATGATCTCCGCTCTCTTTGAATTGTTCTCCCGCAGGCTGGCCGTCGCGTTGCCCGCGCGGCCGACGGTTCTCACGAGCTTCACGCGCAGCGATCAGAGCGGGTACTCCTTCAAAGGCGGCGTCGTGCCGGGCGCGGTTCAACTCACCGCGGAAGGGATCGCATGGGACACCGAGTCGGAGGAAGGTCTTCTCCGCTTCCTGCGTCTGCTCGCTCACGAGACGGTCCATCTCTGGAACGGAGGGGTCGTCGAGTATCCGGACATGGAGCACTCGTGGCTGCACGAGGGGAGCGCCGACGCGCTCGCGGAGCGGGCACTCCTCGCGCTGGGCGTGATCGACGAGCGCCGCTTCCTCGAGCTCCAAACCGCCGCGATCAACGATTGCCGCCGCGGCCTCGGCGCCACTCCTCTCACCGACGCCGCGAAGAAGGGTGCGTTCTCGCTCTACTACTCCTGCGGGAATGCCGTTGCCCTAATGACCGAGGCCTCGCTGCAGAAGGGCGGAGGGTCGGTCGATCTCTTCGACTTTTGGCGCGGCCTGATCGAGAAGACGCTCGCGAAGGAGGAGAGGACGTACGGTCCCGTGGAGTACATCGCTCACTGGCGCGCCATGGGAGCGAGCGACGAGGACGCCGCCGTCCTGCTCGACCTGGTGGGAAAGCCCGCGGATCCGGCGATGCTGGTCAGCGCTCTACGCGACCATGGCGTCACCATGGAACCGATGCCGCCTCCGGAGGATTACGGCCAGGCGTTGGGGAGGGATGCGCTGCTGCATCTCATGAAGCAGAACTGCCGCGGCAGATTCGGCTTCCGGACGACGGCAGCGGGACTCGCCCTGGCGGACGCGTTGGACTGCGACACGATCCCGGCGGGCGCCGTGGTGCGCACCATCGGCCGTCACGATGTCCTCCGTGCCGGCCATCTCGCGGCCGAGACGGTCCATCGCGCATGCGGCTCGTCGGGCGACGTGACGATCGCATTCGCGCAGGTCGATGAGAGGAACGCTGATCGCGAGGTCGCGGTCCGCTGTGACGCCGCGTTCCCCGCGCCTCTTCCCTATCTTTCGGTGACAGGCAGGCCCTCGCGGGACAGCCTCAGTCGCTCTGTCGCAGATCCGAGCGCGCCAACGGTGATGACAGTGAGCAGGTCGAGCAGGATGTAGAGCACGCCGACGCCGCTGGGCGGGTTTGCCGACCGGAGACCGACCCACGGCACCTCGGCTGCCCACCGCCAGTTTCCGAGTCCGGTGCCGAGCCACTCCAGAAGCATGGTGTAGACGAAACAGGCCGCCAGCAGGAGTCCACTCGTCGATCGATCCGTACGGCCCGCGGTGTAGCGTGTCATCAGCGCGGCCGCGGCGACCCACCAGAGCAGACCCCATACGTCGCCATGGAGGAGGAGTGTCGTCGCGGCCACGATGCTGCCGGCGACCAACACTGTGCCGACGATCGTGCGCTCGTGACGGCGAAGCATCGCCTGTTGCGCGCTCTCGGTTGCCAGCAGGTAGAACACGCCGTGTCCGGCGGGGACGTAAAGTGGAATCAGCGCGTGCTGGTAGGAGTAGAGGCCCCATCCGATCGACAGGACGACCTCGCCGGTGGTCGCGAGGACGACCGCCCAACAGACGTGGCGCATGGGGACGGTCGAAGTCCGGGCAAAACCAAAGAGGAACGCGGCCGTCGCTGCGCCAAGGAGAAGCTGCGGGGCCAGGCCGGGGCGATCGAGAATGAGGAGCGCCGGGACGAAGATCGCCGTCGAGGCGAGAAAAACGAGGAATCGGCGCTTCATGCGGCCATGTTTCCTCCGTTTTTCATCGCGTTACGGTGTCACGGGGAGCGTCATCGGCGCACCCGGTCCGAGGGGGAGCCCGAGGAGCAGCCAGACGATCAGCATTGCCGCCCAAACGAGGAAGAACGTCACTGAATAGGGGAGCATCGTCGCCACGAGGGTTCCCATCCCCGCCTTCGGATCGTAGCGCTGGATGAAGGCCACGATCAGCGCGAAGTACGACATCATCGGCGAGATGACGTTGGTGACGCTGTCGCCGATGCGGTACGTCGCCTGGGTCAGCTCGGGCGAGTAGCCGAGGAGCATGAACATGGGGATGAAGACCGGAGCCATGATCGCCCACTTGGCCGAGGCGCTCCCCATCGTGAGGTTGATCGTGGCGGAGAGGATGATGAAGGCGACCATCAGCGGAATCGGGCCGAGGCCGGAGGCCTGGAGGATCGCCGCGCCCTGCACGGCCACCACCAGGCCGAGGTTCGTCCAGTTGAAGAAGGCGACGAACTGCGCGGCGAAGAAGACCAGGACGAGGTAGGCGCCGAGCGTCTCCATCGACTTGGCCATCGCCTTCATGACATCGGAGTCGTTGCGGATCGTGCGCGCCGCGAGGCCGTAGGCCAGTCCCGTCAGGACGCCGGCGAAGAAGATGAAGGCCACGATGCCGCTCATGAACGGCGAGTGGAGGAGGTCGCCCGTTTCCGGATTGCGCAGAAAGCCGTTCGCCGGAACCGTGCCGGCCAGGAGGACCGCGGTGAACGCCAGCGCTGCGATGAGCGCCGCGATGAGTCCGCGTTTCTCGGCGCGGGTGAGCCCCTCCATCGCCGCCGCGGTCTCCGTCCCGCGGTACTCGCCGAGACGGGGGATGACGATCCGCTCGGTGACGAGCGTTCCCGCCCCCGCGATGATGAACGTCGACGCGGCCATGAAGTACCAGTTGCAGGCCGGGTTGACGAGGTACGTCGGATCGATCAGTCGGGCCGCTTCCTGCGACAGGCCCGCGAGCAGCGGGTCGATCGTGCCGAGAAGCAGGTTCGCACTGTAGCCGCCCGAGACGCCCGCAAAAGCCGCGGCCAGTCCGGCGAGGGGATTGCGGCCCACCGCGAGAAAGATCATCGCCGACAGAGGCAGGAGCAGAACGTAGCCGACCTCGCCGCCGGTGTTGGAGAGCACGCCCGCCAGGACCACCGCGAAGGTCAGCAGCCGCCGCGGTGCGGAGAGTACGAGCAGCTTGAGCGCCGCGCCGATCAATCCGCTCCCCTCGGCCACGGCGATGCCGAGCATCGCCACCAGGACCGTCCCGAGCGGCGCGAAGCCGGTGAAGTTCGCCACGAGGCTCGTGAGGATGCGATGCATTCCCGCGACCGACAGCAGACTGATGACGCCGACGGTCTTCCCCGTCCCCGGGTGCACCACGCTGACGTCGAACGCCGCAACCAGGGCCGAGAGGGCAATCACCAGCAGCGCCGCGAGCAGAAACAGCGTGGCCGGATGCGGCAGCGCGTTCCCGGCGCGCTCGATGATGCCGAGGAAACGGTCGACGAGAGAGCGTTTGGCTGCCGCGGCTTCAGACATGGCCGCGCAGTTTATAGTAGAGCGATCGTGTGACGCCGCCGTCGGACTTCCCTGGCGAGGCGAGCATGGGATCGTGCGACGGCGTCTGAGGAGCCCAACGGATGACTGAGGCAAAGCGCCCTCGTTTCAGCAGTGCGCCGACACGGACGCATTCGCGAGCGTCATGCTCGCGGCGCAGCGATTGGAGTCGCACTCCCTTGCGCGCCATCGCATTATTCATCGCGCTTCTGCCGCTGTTGGCGGCACCGCTGCGCGCACAGGACGCAGCCGCTCCTGTATTTCGCGACACCGTCGACGTGCGGGTCGTCAACGTCGAAGTCGTCGTTGTCGATGAGGACGGGAAGCGCGTCCGGGGCCTGCTCCCCTCCGACTTTGACGTTCGCATCGAGGGAAAGCCGGTCCCGATCGCATACTTTTCGGAAGTCGCCGACGGACGTGTCACGACTCTTTCCAGGGACGGCGCGGGTGAAGTGGAGCCCGCGCTGCGGGCCGGCGTCGCGGTCGAGAGAAGCTACCTCGTCTTCATCGACGAGTTCTTCTCGCTTGCGGCCGATCGGGACCGGATCGTGCGATCGCTCATCGACGATCTCGAGACCCTCGCGGTCGGCGATCGGATGGCGATCGCCGCGTGGAACGGCGACGAGATCGCGATCCTGAGTCGCTGGACGACCTCCGCCGATCGTCTGGTCGACGCATTGCAGCAGGCGCTCAAACGGGCCGCACGCGGAGCTGAGCGTCGCATTGAGCAGCGGCCGGTCGCCAGCCCGCAGCGACGGCATAGTCTCGGCGCGATGAGCGCGGCCGACGTGAGCGCTGTTCCGGACGTCGAGTCGGTGCGCGAGCTCGAGCTGAAGATGGCGGTGGACCGGATGGACCGGCAGATGACGGCGGCGACTTCGGCGGCCGCCGCGACGCTCCGGGCGTTCTCTGACGTACCGGGGCGCAAAGTGATGCTGCTCTTGAGCGGAGGATGGCCTCGATCGCCCGCCGACCTGCTGTCGGATGACGAGCCTGCGTCGCTCCTCGAGTTCTGGACGGATGCGGAAGAGGTGTTCGGCCGCCTGCCGGCCGCTGCGAATCGCCTCGGCTTCACGATCTATCCGGTCGACGTGCCGGATTCGACGCTCGACTACGGTCTCTCATCAGCGGGCGATGGTGATGCATCGGAGAGCTTGTCGAGCGGTGCGGACCTCCGCCGGGGCTCGCAGTTGCGACACACGCTCCATCTCCTGGCGGAGCGAACGGGTGGACAGATCGTGATCGGCGGCGACCGCGACAACGCCTTCGAGCTCGTGGCCAAAGACACGAGCAGCTACTACTCGATCGGTATCCGGCCGGCAGGGAAGGAGGACGACCGGCCGAAGGACATCGATGTCGAGGTGGCGAAGAAAGGCCTTCGGGTTCGCACGCGCTCGAACTATCTCGACCTGTCACCGCAACGCTCCGTCTCGATGCTCCTCGAGAGCGCTCTTCTGTTCGACGAGCCGCCGGTCCAGCATGAGATTCCGGTGAAGCTGGGCGACCCAAAGAAGGGGAGACGCGGCACCGTGGAAGTCCCGCTCAGCATCGCGATTCCGGTCGACCGGGTGACGTTCCTCCGGAGAGACGGTGAATTCGTCGCCGATCTCTCGCTCGATCTCGCCTTCCGCGATGACAAGGGACAGCAGACGGAGGATCTGCCTCCCACGCCGTTCCAGGTGCGGCTGAGGAAAAGCCCGCAACCGGGGACGTACGTCCGCTACGACACGAAGGTGCAGATCCGCAATCGCAGGCATCGGATCGTGGTCGGCGTCCGCGACGCGACGGGCGGCGCGATTTTGACCGGTACGACCGAGTATGTGACGCGATGACAGCCATCATTCGAGGAGAGACGGAGAGGATCCGGCCCTGCTCCTTATAATCGGAGAAACTTTCTCGAAGGAGGCCGAGTCATGAAACACGCCGTTCTCGTCGCAGGAATCACCCTCGCGCTCGCGGGTCCGCTCCACGCAGACGTCACCATCAAACAGACCACAAGCGGCAAGGGGTTGGGCGTCGCCGCGGCGGGTGCGTCCACGACGTACATCAAGGGCATGAAGATGCGCTCCGACGTCGAGGCCCGGGGCACGGTCATGACCACGATCTTCGACGTCGAGAATCAGAAGATGTACGTCTTCGACTCGAAGAGGAAGAGCGCCGACGTGTGGGACATGCAGGCCTTTTCCGCGGAGCTGGCCAAGAGCGTGGAGGCCGGCGAAGTGAAGGCCTCCATCGAGCCGAACGGCGGGAAGAAGGAAGTCGCCGGCAAGACCGCCGCGGGATACGACATCGTCGTGAGCGTGCCAGCCCGGATGGGCGGCGAGAACGGGATGGCGATGACGGTCACCCTCGAGGGTCCGATGTGGATCGTGAAGGACGCTCCGGGCACGGCGGACTACATGGCCTTCTACAAAGCTGCTGCAGAGAAGGGCTGGATCTTCAGCGATCCCCGCGCCGCGAAGGGCGCACCCGGCCAGGCAAAGGCCATGGCCGAGATGCACCGCCAGCTCGCCTCCACCGGTGGGCTTCCATACGAGACGTCGATGGAGATCGCGATCGGCGGCGAGGGCCCGATGGCTGCGATGATGGCACGCATGGGCGGGATGTCGATGACGAGCACGGTGACGTCGGTCGATACGACGGGGCTCGATGACACGCTCTTCGCGCCGCCGGCGGGATACAGGCTCGTTCCGAAGAAGTAGGGGCTGCCCGACGCAGCCTCGAGTCGAAATCGAAACCGGGCACCCTCCCGAGGAGGATCCGGTCTGCATTAAAGCAGTGCCGATTCGAGACGCTCCTTTCGTCTCTTCCAATCCGGCATGATCGCTGCCAGTAGTGCGAAGAAGCGGCTGTCGTGATCGCGGTGGACGGCATGGCAGAGTTCGTGCGCGACCACGTACTCGATGCACGCGCGAGGGGCCTGCACCAGACGGACGTTCAACGTCATGCTTCCCGCTGGCGAAAGACTGCCCCATCGGGATTGCATCGTGCGGATGATCAGTCGTGGGCGTTCGATCCCGCGGAATCGCGCCACGCTCGCCTCCACCACTGCGCCGAAGAGCTCTCTCGCTCGTGCGAGATACCACCGGTCGATTTGCGCCTTGACACGCTCCGGCGTTGCTGTTCCGGACAGCGACACGAGGATCTCCCCACGAGACAATCGCACCACCGCATCGCTGGAGCTGATGACCTTCAGGCGATACTGGCGCCCGAGATACCGGTGCGATTCTCCGCTCATGAACTGCCGTTGCGGTGTCCGCGGGTGGTAGCGCGCGAAGTCCTCGAGCTGATGGCTGATCCAGGAAGCGCGGCGTCGCATCCGTTCGCGGATGACGCTCTCGGGACAATCTCCCGGCGCGCGGACCAGCACGCTCCCGTCCGGATGAACCTCGATACCGAGGGTCTTGCGCGAATCGAAACGCCGCACGATGTACGGAATCGTTTCGCCGCCGTATTGAAGACTCGCCCGCTCGCTCATACGACCATCCGATGCCGGGCGAGTTGCATCGTCTTCTCGATGATCAAGTCCATCTCTTCCGTCGAAAGCGGAATCTGCTTCTTTCCTTTCATCTCGTCGTACAGGTAGTCGTCGATCTCGTTCATCGTCTGGCGCTGCGCGTCGAGGTCATCCCAATAGCCCACCTTCCGATTGCGCCGGAAGATCTCCCAGACGTCGATCGCTGCAGTGGCTGTTTCCGACTGAATCTGCGACATGTCGGTCACGTGCCCTGCCACGAATGGCCGCAGCAGCCCGAAGACGGCGGCGGCATCGGCGTTGTTCGCGAGGTCGGGAGGCAGATCGTCATCGCGCCGTGTGACCACCGCGTTCCGGATGTCTTTGACCTTCTGAAGGTAGTCGAGATCCGAAAGACGTTTCGACCGGTAGTCGTCGATGGCCTGCTGGATCAGCCGGGAGAACTTCTCGTAGAACGCGGGGTCCTGCTCCAGCCGCTCGGTGATGGCCCGCTTCGTCGCGTGAGCGATCGTGTCGGCCTTGGCCCCGAGTTTCTTCGAGCCGTGGGGAGCTCCACTTTGTTCGCCGACGACCTTTTGAAACGCGGCATCATCGAAGATGTTCACCGGCTCGTTGAGCTGAACCACCTCGGATGCGGAAATGTGGGTGTCGAGCAGTTTCTGAATGCGTGGCTCGTAGTCTCGATAGTCAACGGACTCGGCGTAGCGCAGCTTGACCGCAGCGCGAAGGTTCATGAATCGCTTGAGATCGTTCCGGTACGCCCGGAGCTTCTGGTCCGTCGTTCCCGTGATGAAGCGCTCGCTGGAGAGGGCGATCGCCAGCGTCTTCCCATAGGCCGTGAGTCGCTCGTAGAACGTCGCTCGCAGTTTCTCGTCCGCGAGCAGCTGCTCGAGCTCCTCTTCGTCCGAGCGATGCTTGATGCTCTTGAACACATCCCAAAGCTCGGCGTGTCGCTGGGGTAGAGCCTTCGTCTCCTCATCGATCGATGCCAGCGCTCCTGTCAGATCGGCGGCATCGAACCCTTCCAGTGCGCTGTAGGTCGTCAGCGCCTCGTCCAGTTCGCCGAGCACACCTGCGTAGTCGATGACGAATCCGAACTCCTTGATCCGGCTTCCCGACTCGTCCTCGTACAGCCGGTTTACCCGGGCGATCGCCTGCAGCAGCGAGTGTTCCTGCAGACGCCGGGTGAGGTAGAGCACCGTGTTCCGCGGGGCATCGAAGCCGGTCAGCAGCTTGTCGACGACGATCAGGATCTCCGGCTCGTCGCCGAACTTGAAGCTGTTGACGATCTGTTTGTTGTACTCCTCCTCGGAACCGTGGCGCTTCATCATCCGCTGCCAAAACGATACGACGGCGTCTTCGGGTTCATCGGCGTCGATCTCGTCGAAGCCTTCCCGTTCGTCGGGAGGCGAGATGATCACCTCGCTACTGAGCGTCCCCAGCTCGTCGAAGAATGCCTTGTAGCGCAGGGCCGCGGCCTTGCTCGGTGCGACGAGCTGCGCCTTGAAGCCGGTGCCCTGCCAGGTCTGCCGGTAGTGCTCGCTGATGTCGAAGGCGCGCATGTAGATCACCTGGTCCGCCTTGTTCAGCATCTCCGCGCGCGCATACTTCTTCTTCAGGTCGGCCTTCTGCTTGCCGCTCAATCCGTGAGTTTGACGCTCGAACCAGATGTCGATGCCCGACTGATTCTGCTCGAGCTCGACCATCCGCCCTTCGTACAACAACGGAACGATGGCGCCATCCGCGACGGCCTCGTTGATGGCATAGGTATGAATCACGCCGCCGAACTTTGCAACGTCGCTCTTCTTCCGTGTCAGGAGAGGCGTGCCGGTGAATCCGATGTAGCAGGCGTTCGGAAACATCTGGCGCATGCGCGCGGCGTACATGCCCAGCTGGGTGCGCTGCGTCTCGTCCACGAGCACGAAGATATTGGCTGACTCGTCGCGAAACCGCTTATGGTTCAGCGCCTTGTCGAACTTGTTGACGATCGACGTGACGATGCGTGCCTTCTCATCGGACAGCAGTTCCACGAGATCGCGGCCGCTCTTGGCGCGATCGGGCGAGAGACCGCAGGCCGCGAACGTGTTGCGTAACTGAATATCGAGATCGACGCGGTCGGTGACCAGGATGATGCGCGGGTTGCGGATGGTCGGCTCGAGCGCGAGAGCGCGTGCAAGCATGACCATGGTCAGGGACTTGCCGGACCCCTGAGTGTGCCAGATGATGCCGCCCCTTCGCCGGCCGCTGTCATCGATGGCACTCGCCCTCTTCAGGACCTCGCGGATCGCGAAGACCTGCTGGTAACGGGCGATCTTGCGGATGCCTCCGTCGAATACGGTGAAGGTCCAGACCATCTCCAGCAGGCGCTCGGGCCGGCAAAGCGCGTACAGCACGCGGTCCTGCTCCGTCGCCTGGCGCCGGGGCGGAGGTCCGTCCCGGATCTGCATCGGCTCGAGGACCAGGTCGAACAGGGAGGCTTTGACAGCCTCCGGAAGCGGCGTGTCGAGGAGAGGCGCCACCTGGGCAGCCGGGATGGCCTCCTTCCATTTCGACCAGAACTTGGCGGCGGTACCGGTCGTTGCATAGCGCGCCTCGTTCTTGTTGAGCCCGAGCACCAGCTGCACGTACGGGAAGAGGCGCGGAATGTACTCATCGCGCTGATTCCGGATCATCTGGGAGACGGCCTGGCTCACGTCGACGTTGGGCGACTTGCACTCGAGGACCACGAACGGAATGCCGTTCACGAACAGCACGATGTCGGGCCGGCAGGTCTCAGAGCTGCGCGTTCGCTCCACCGGAAACTCCGCGGTCACGTGATAGACGTTGTTCTCCGGGTTGCGCCAATCGATGTAGTTCAGCGTGAAGCTCTTGAGATCCCCTTCGATCGACTGTTCGAGCGCGATGCCCAGCGTCAGCAGATCATAGACGGCCTCGTTGGTCTTGAGCAGACCGTCGTACTTCACGTTCTTCAGCCGCTGGATCGCGCTCTGGATGCTCTCCTCGCTGAAGAGGAAGCTCCCTCCCTTGTGCTGGATGCGGTTCATCGTCTTGAGCTGCTCGCGCAGGATCTCCTCGAGCAGGACGTTCCCACGCCTCCCGCCGCGGGTGGCCAGCACCTCGGCCGGAGAGAGATAGCGGTAGCCGAGATTCACGAGCACCTGCAGAGCAGGAATCTGGGAGAGGTATTTCTCGTCGACGCGGAAGGTGTCCATCAGACAGCCTCCTCTTCCGGGAGCGGGAGGCGCCACTGGCCGGTGAGCAGTTTCTGCATCAGGCCGCGCTTCTGTTTGCGCAGCGCTTCGGCCTTTTCCTCCAGCAGCGCGACCTCCTGGGCCGCTGCGTCCAGAACCCTAACGATGTCTGCCTGCTCGTGAATGGATGGAAGGCGAAGCGAGAAGCTGCCAAGGTCGTCGTAGTAGATGCGAACTCGCACGCTGCCGTTTCCGGCCACTCCAAAGTGACTCTTCCAGATTCGAGAGTGGCGGAGGTGATTCAAGTAGCCGGGTAGCAAACGGGATTCGTTACACGCAAAGACGACGTAATCGGGGCTGACGAGGACGTTGCTTTGGAAGGGTGACATCGCGATGGAGCCGATGTTCAGTCGCATCGGGTTGTACGCAAAGGCACGAGGTGGGACCACTTTGTATCGCTCGATGCTTGACGCGATAGTTTCTTCTCGCATCGGACGCATGCCGATCTCCTTGGTCACTGCCATGATCGCCGCGCGTCCCAGTGCAATTCCGTTTCTCTCTGAGAGTTCGTGCGTGATTGCTCCCAGCTTGGTCAGCAACCCTCGCTCCGCTTGCCGGAGCAGTCGTTCTCGGAGGCAAGCTAGGCGCCACTCCTTCGCCGCAATTAGCTGCTTGGCCGTCTCGATCGCGGCGTCCCACGAAGTCAGTGCCTGAGCGATGTATTTCTGTGTTTGAAGAGGTGGAAGAGGGAATGCGATCTCTCGAATGATCTCAGCGTTCAAGTTCTCCTGGCTTCCTATGTTGCTCAGATTACGAATTGCTTCGTAACGAAAGCGTAGTTGCTGATAGACGTAATCACGGTCCGCTTCCGAGTGAAGAAACAATGCCGCGCAGGCTTGGTTGATCGTTGCATCAAGTCCGAGGATGGCGACCTGTCCGCGTGTCTTTCCTTGGCCGTACATAGCCATCAGGATTGTGCCTTTAGGAACCCGGCGGGCGGACGATTGGGCTAGGCCCTCCTCCGTGATCCACTCGTCAACATCGTCAGCGGCGATCGTGCAGTTTTGAATCTGCGCCGTCTTGACCCACGGAATTGTCCCGTTCCAGTAGTTGGCATTCATCCGATCCGGAGTTCCGCCGGAGGTAATCTTTGCGATACTTCCCAAGGTGACGGTCCGGGAACTCATTTCATCTTCTCCCGTCCCTTACCTTCCAACTGTCGCTCCGCCTGTTCCAGCGTCAGCAGATCCTCAGCATCAGCCACCAGCCGTGCCGCCTCGCGCCGTGCGGTAGCGAACGTTTCGTAGCGCTCGAGCACCAGCCTTTCCGCCACATCTGCCCGGAGCTTGCCGGCGTGGGTCAGCACCTCACGCTCATTGAACTGCAGGAAGGCGTCGAGCTTCTCTTCCCACTCGCGCATCGTCAGGGTGCGGCGGCGGTGGGCCTGGTCCTCGGCGTAGTCGAGATACATGACCACGATGCGGTCGAGCTCCTCGATCTCGTTCTGACTCAGGTAGTTCTTGGCGACGGTCACGTCCTGCTTGCGCACGCGGCCGCCCTGCCAGGTGGTCAGGCCCATGTTCGGCAGGTCGGGGTTGGCGCGGCCGGCCACGATCTCCGGCGCGGTGTGGCCGGTGACGGCCCAGAGCATCTTGTTCTGGACCTTCTTGAAGAAGAGCTGTGCGGCCTGGCTGTGCTTGTCGTAGTCCGAGGCGGTGGCGTAGATGTCGCGGATCTTCTGGTAGAAGCGCTTCTCCGAGGCGCGGATCTCGCGGATGCGCGCCAGCAGCTCGTCGAAGTAGTCCCAGCCGCCCGGTTCCTTGAGTCGGGCATCGTCGAGGACGAAACCCTTCACCAGATATTCGCGCAGGTGAGTTGTGGCCCACTGCCGGAACTGGGTGCCCCGCGGAGAGCGCACCCGGTAGCCCACGGCCAGGATCATGTCCAGGTTATAGACCTGTGTTCTGTAGGACTTGCCGTCCGAGGCAGTTGTCAAGTATTCCTTGACAACTGCTCCCGCTACCTCGCCTTCGGCAAGGATGTTCTTGATGTGTAAGCTGATGTTCTGCTTCGAAGTATCGAACAGAGTGGCCATCTGCAGCTGGGTCAGCCAGACCGTGCCGTCCTCGGCCCTCAGGTGGATCGCGGCTTTCCCATCCTCAGCCGTGTAGAGGATCAGCTCCCCGCCGTTCACAGGCCGAGCTCCTTCAGGTACGCCTTCATCCGGACCCGCACCTCCGCCAGCTCCCCTTCGAGTCGCTCGATGTCGCGTTCCACCGCGGCGACATCGATCTCTTCCTCTTCCTCGAATGTATCGACGTAGCGCGGAATGTTGAGATTGAAATCGTTCTCTGCGATCTCCTCGGCCGAAGCGAGATGTGCGTACTTGTCGACCGCCGTTCTGGTCCGGAAGGTGTCGAGGATGCGCGTCATGTGCTCGCCAGTGAGCGCGTTCTGGTTCTTGCCGGACTGGTACTCGCGGCTGGCATCGATGAACAGCACCTCTCTGGAGTGCTCACGCGCTCCCCCTCTCTCGCGGGCGCGGTCGAACGCGAGGACAGCGACCGGGATGGACGTGGTGGGGAACAGATTCGCAGGCAGGCCGATGACCGCGTCGAGCAGGTTCTCCTCGATCAGAGCGCGACGGATGCGCCCCTCGGCGCCGCCGCGGAACAGCACGCCGTGCGGCACGACCACGGCCACGCGTCCTTCCTGTGGCAGCGCCGTCTCGATCATGTGGGTGATGAATGCGTAGTCGCCCTTCGACTTGGGCGGTAGTCCCCGCCAGAAGCGGCTGTAGCGATCGGCCTCGACTTCCTTGCCGCCCCACTTGTCGAGGCTGAAAGGCGGATTCGCAACGACGACGTTGAAACGCATCAGCCGGTCGGCTTCGACGAGTGCCGGGCTGTTGATGGTGTCGCCCCATTCGATCCGCGCCGAGTCCTTCCCGTGCAGGAACATGTTCATGCGTGCGAGTGCCCAGGTGCTTCCATTGACTTCCTGACCGAAGAGCGCGAAGTCGCGGCTGTTCTGCTCCTCCACGACGGTTGCGGCTTCGATCAGCAGCCCGCCCGAACCGCAGGTCGGATCGCAGATGCGGTCTCCAGGTTTCGGTGCGGCCAATCGCGCCAGGAGGCGCGAGACCTGTTTCGGTGTGTAGAACTCGCCCGCCTTCTTGCCCGCATCGGACGCGAAACGCTCGATCAGATAGATGTAGGTATCGCCGATGACATCCTCGGAGACTCTCGAGGGACGCAGGTCGAGCTTGACGAAGTCGTTCAGCAGGTTCTCCAACCGGCGGTTGCGGTCCTTCGCCTTGCCGAGGTTCGCCTCGGAGTTGAAGTCGATGTTGCGGAAGACGCCTTCGAGCTTTCCTTTGTTCGCCTCCTCGATCTTGTCGAGAACGATATTGATCAACTCTCCGAGATTGGGCGCTTTACGCCGCTCGTACAAAGAGTGAAAATCGGCGAGGAAGCGGTCGATGACGACTTCATTCTCGTCCCCGCTTTTCTCGTCCCCCGTGATCTCGCTCCTGAGCTCCACGTAGGGGAGGATGAAGCGTTCGCGCTCGAGCTTCCGGCGAATGCGCTCTTCGTTGTCGCCGTACTCCTTCTGATAGGCAGAGTAGTGATCGGCCCACAGATCGCTGATGTATTTCACGAACAGCATCACGAGGATGTAGTCCTTGTACTGCGCCGGATCGATCAGGCCGCGAAACGTGTCGCAGGCGGCCCAGGCGGTGTTATTGACTTCCTGTTGCGTGAGTCGTTGTGTCATCGAGAGACTCCCTTCACTCCCTGGGCGTAATTCAAGAGAATGTGATTCGCGAGCTGTTTTCGTCGTTTCGTGATTGCGTTGGCCAGATGCTCCTCGTTTCGAATCAGGCGAGCGATTTCAGCGATTCGTGCCTGAGCGGCCGCTGGCGGAACCGGTACCGGTAGCGCCCGTAGACTCTCTGCGCTGATCATCTGAACGGAAGTCCCGGCAGCGACCGAGGAGAGATGCGCTTGCCCAGATTCTGAGTTGATGAACCAGTGGAGGAACTCGGGGAGGACTCCTAACGGACGGATGAGGAGCAATGGGGCTGCGAGGATTGCCCGGGGCACGTCGGCCCCGACGAGCGCCGCGCCGGTGCTTCGCCCGCGGGAGCGGAAAACCAAGTCACCATGACGGAGAAGAAAATCCCGCTTCTCTTTCGGAAGAACGCCACGGGTGGCAGCGGCGTATGAAAGCCCGGTCAGTTCGTCGACGTCTTTCATCTGCAGAATGGCCACATCCCCCGAAGCGTCATGTTCGAGGCGAGAGCGGAATGCAATGCCCAGCCGGATGACAGCGATTTCGCCGAGCACAGTAAGCGCGTTACTGTTCAACTGATTTCGCATCTCGACAGTTTCGGTCTGCGACGGCGCCTTGTCAAGTGCAGTAATCGGTTTCCTGCATGATGGCCGGGCCGTTCCGGGCATTCCACGCGGCCCAAGGCTGCTTCGGGGAGGCTCAGATGAAAGTGACGTCGCTCAGCCTGAGGTTTCGTCGGCGGTGATAGCAAAGCCCGTGACCGCGTCGACGCAGTCCCCATCCGCGCTGGGGAGTCATCCGAATCTCCTCACGCCCCGGAATCCGCCGCCGTCACATCATGCTGACGGCGGCGAGCGGCACGATGCCGGTCGAGGACACGCTCACCCCACGCACTTTCCGCGAGTGCGAAACGACCGACTGCCCGTAGATGAGCGGCATCAGGGGCGCTTCATCGCGGACCAGCTCTTCGAGCTTCTGCCGGTGCTCCTCGGTCGGCGCCTCCCGGAACGCGGCCAGCGCGGCGTCGGTGGCGGGGTGCTTCCAGCGGCTGGGATTCGCGTGTTTGTCGTCTCCGGTCTTCGACCAGAGCAGTGCTTCGAAGAAGTCGGCGGGATCGGGATTGTCGGCGATCCATCCTGCCAGGGCGAGATCGAAATTCCCGCGGGTCAGGTCGGTGAAAAACTCCTCGCCGCTACTCGTCTCCCGCAGGTCGACGGCGAGTCCGATCTCCGCGAGGTGGGTGCGGATGGCCTGGGCCACCGCCATCGGCTTGGGCAGATACTGCCGAGGCGCCCATGGAACGAGGAGCGAGACTCGCGACGGGCGATCGGCGCCGGCAACGCTCAGAAGCCGTTTCGCCTCCTCGCGACTCATCCGCGGCAGGCCGGTGGGCTTGCCCATCATCGGCGGAAGGAGCGACCGGGCGATGAACGCAACGGGATTCTTGTCGTACGAGCGTTGCGCGATGTCCTGCACGTCGATGGCCAGGGTGATGGCCTTTCGCACCTCGGCGCGGGAGAGGCTGCGGTGCTTGGTATTGAAGAAGAGGATCGCGGTCGAGTTGCCCGGTTGCAGCGCCGGCACGGCGGAGGTGAGGTTGCCGCGAGTCAGGTCGGCCATCGTGAGGGCGGCCGTGAGATCGATCTCGCCGCGGCGCAGCGATTCGACCAACTCGCGAGGTGAGCCGTCCGAATCGGCGAGGCGGACGAAGAACTGTGCCTCGTCGATCTTCGCGCTTCCCCGCCAGAGTGGATTTCGGACGATGCGCAGCGGCGAGGTGGCCTGCAGCGTGCGCAGCGTCGGTTTCCCCTCGAACATGAACGGGCCGGTGCCGTACAACATGCCGTCCCGCTCCAGGACGATGGCGCAGTTGCTCTGGGTGAGCGTCAGCTCGAAGCGGGGATTGACGGATGTGAGCGTGAACGTGACGCGGTCGCCGCGGGCGGCGATCACGGCCTTCGTGGCCAGCACCGCCGAGCGGCTCAGCGACTGCGCGACGATTTCTGCGGTGAGAGGCGTCCCGTCCGAGAAGACCACCCCGCTGCGGACCGCCGCCGAGTAACGCTGCCCGCCTTCGTGGCGAAGCGGCTCGGAGAAGAGCACCGGCTCGATCGTCGTTCCGCCCACCGGGGATGTGTAGGCGGACTCGAAGATCTGTCCCAGGATCAGGTTGCTGACGTTGTCCACCGCTTCCCGCGGGTCCAGTTTCTCGATCGGGGCAAGGATCCCCACCCGGACGATCTTTCTGCCGTTGGCGGACGAGCTTCCGCCGTTGGGGCGTCCTTCTTCCATGACGCAAAAGTTCCTTTCGGTAATGGTGGAATGACCGGAAAGCGGAAAATGGGAGTATACCTCAGGCTGGCGTTCCATCTGAGCGCGAGAGGCTTTAGAGTGGGCGGACATCGCCGCCAAACGATTCGGTTGACGTTTCTCCCACGAGTGCTCTATACATTTCTTTACGTATGAAAGTCCTTCCGGCAGTCGTCGCGCTCCTGCTCGCCGGGACCGGTGTGGGCGGCTACCTGTACGCGCATCGCGCGGCGGATACGGTCACGCTCACGGGGATCGTCACGACGAACGACGTGGTCGTCAGCTCCCAGCTCGCCGGACGGATCGGACGGCTGCTGGTGAGGGAAGGGGACGTCGTGAAGCGCGGGCAGCTCGCGGCGGTGCTCGAGCCGGACGAGCTGCGGCAGGAGAGCGCGTTCTACACGCACAGCGCTCGGGGGGCCATGTCGCAGGTGGAGGAGAGCGCGGCGGCGCTGCGGCTGCAGGAGCGGCAGACGGCGGACCAGATCCGTCAGGCCGAGGCCACGCTTGCGGCCATCGTGTCGCAGCGCGCCGCCGCGCAGGCCGAGCTCGAGAGCGCGCGTCTGACCGCGGAGCGCCTCCAGAAGATGTCCGACCAGGGCGTGGTGCCGGTCGAGCAGTTCGATCAGGCCCGGACGGCGCGGGACGCGGCGCGGGCGCGCCTCGCGTCGTTGGCCCGCCAGGTGGATGCCCAGCGCTCCGTGGTCGCGGTGGCGCGCGCCAGCGCCGAACAGGTTCAGGTGAGGCGCAGCGAGCTCGAGTCCGCTCGGCGCCAGCAGGAGGCTGCCGACGCGCAGCGCGCCCGGGCCGACATCCGCCTGGCCTATACCGAGCTGCGCGCGCCCATCGACGGCGTCGTGAACGTCCTGGTCGCCCGCGCCGGCGAGTTCGTCGAGGCCGGCCAGCCGGTTCTCGCGCTGATCGATCCCGACGAGCTGTGGGTCCGCGCGGACGTGGAGGAGACGTTCATCGACGGCGTCCGCATCGGCGACACTCTGACCGTCCGGCTGCCCTCCGGCGCCGAGCGCCGGGGCACGGTCTTCTTCCGGGCCGTCGACGCCGGTTTCGCCACGCAGCGGGATGTCAGCCGCGCCAAGCGCGACATCAAGACCTTCGAGATCCGGCTGCGCGTCGACAACGCCGACCGCCGCCTGGCCGTCGGCATGACCGCCTACGTGCTGCTCCCCGTGCAATGAACGCGATCGAGGTCCGCAGCATCGTCAAGCGTTTCGGCGATTTCGTGGCCGTGAACGGCATCACCTTCGACGTCGTCTCGGGAGAGCTCTTCGGGCTCCTCGGACCGAACGGCGCCGGAAAGTCCACGCTGATTCGCATCCTGACCACGCTGATGCCGCAGACGTCCGGAACCGCGACCGTGGGCGGGTTTGACATCGCCACCCACTCCTTCGACGTTCGGAGGTCGATCGGCGTCATTCCCCAGGCCATGACCAGCGATCTCGAACTGAGCGTCGAGGAGAACCTGCTGATCTTCGCCAAGCTGTACGGCGTCGCGCGGGAGAAGAGGAAGCGGCTCATCCGGGAGCTGCTGGAGTCGGTCGCGCTTCTCGAGTGGGCCGACAAGCCGGTGAAGCTCCTGTCCGGCGGAATGCGCCGCCGCGTCGAGATCGCCCGCGGTCTGGTGTCGGAGCCGCGGGTGCTCTTTCTCGACGAGCCGACCACCGGCCTCGACCCGGTCTCGCGCGTGGCCGTCTGGGAGATGCTGCGGCAGATCAAGTCCCAGCGCGAGCTCACCATCCTTCTGACCACCCACTACATGGACGAAGCCGACCGGCTCTGCGATCGGATCGCAATCGTGGACCACGGCGAGCTCAAGGCGCTCGACTCGCCGATGAGGCTCAAGGCGGCGGTGCGGGGAAGGAACGTCATCGCGGTGAGCTTCGCCTCGCCGCCGGCGACGTGGGCCCAGACGCTGCGGGCTCTGCCGGAGGTGGACGACGTCCTGGGCGAAGACGGATCGTTCCGCGTCGCGTCCCACGACGGGCCGGGCACGACGATGCGCATTCTGGAAGTGGCCGGCCGCGCCGGTGTGCCCGTGCTGTCGCTGGCCGTCCAGAGCACAACCCTCGACGACGTGTTCGTGCACTGCACCGGGCACGCGTTGCGGGACGGGTTGCAGGCGCCGAGCGCGGAGGAAAGTGCGTTCCTCGCACAGAGGGGCTGAGCCATGCACCGCACCTGGGCCATCGTCGAACGCGAGCTGCGCCGGTTCCGGCGCAGTCCGACGTTGATCGTGCTGGCGATGCTCCTGCCGATCGTCCAGCTCTGCGTCCTCGGCTACGCGTTCGGCGGGCAACTGAAAGGCCTGAAGGTGGGCATCGTCGATCAGGATCGCGGCCTTCCGGCGGTGAAGCTCCGCGAGCTGGCCGGAGCGGTGGCATCCGGCGCCCGCACGTTCGAGACCGTCGAATACGTCGACCCCGGCGAAGCGCTCACCGACCTGCGCAACGGGCGGATCAACGGTCTCCTCATGATCCCCCCGGACTTCTCGCGGCGCGTCTACCAACACAACCAGCCCCGCATCGCGCTCGTCGGGGACAACACCGACAACTTCGTCTCGGCCGCGCTCGTGGCGAAGATGAACGGCCTCCTGGATGCGTTCCACCAGCCCTCGCCACCTCCGCGGATCTCAGCGCAGACGACTCTGGAGGTCGTCGAGGTGTATCCGTACGTCCCGTACGTGCAGTATCTGCTGCCGGGCTCGATCGTCATGTCGATCTTCACCATGGTGATGATCGGCGGCGGGATCAACTACGTCGACGACAAAGCGCGCGGCCTGCACGAGGGCTACCTCGTCACCCCGATCAGCAAGCTGGAGCTGATCGCCGGCTTCAACCTCTCCGGGACGATCAAGGCGGTCCTCGCCGGCGCGGCGGTGGTCGTGGTGGGCTCCATCATCGCCGGAGTGCCCGATGCCTTCGACCCGATGAAGCTGTTCCGCGTCGGCCTGGTCGTGGTCATCACCGCGTTTGCGCTCATCAGTCTGATGTTTCTGCTGATGGTGCGCATGAGCAACCCGATGATGCCGCGCGCAATCTTCGGCGTGCTGAACACCCTTCTCTTCTTCCCGAGCGGCGCCGTCTATCCGATCGAGGGCTTTCCCCGCTGGCTGCAGATGATCGCGGCGGTCAACCCGTTCACCTACGCCGTACACGCGCTCCGCAGCCTGCTCCTCAAGAATAGCGGCTTCGCGTCCATCGGAGGCGATCTCCTGTTTCTCCTGCTGTTCTCCGCCATCGCCATGACCGCGGCGACGATGCTGTTCAAGCGGACCCTCTGATGCGCTTGTCGTTCCTGCGGACCGGTCCTAGAATACGTCCGCACAAGAGGATCTAAGTAGGAAAGTCGAGGAGTCACTTCCGAGGAGACGACTTCACGACCTCTTCACAAGGCCCACCACCATGACTCTGCTGAGCGACGAGAAAGCGCTGTCGTTTGCGCAGCAGCGCATGTGGTTCATCCACGAGTACGACACGGAAGGCGACGTCCAGAACAACGTCTTCTATGCCATCGAGCTGTCGGGACCGCTGGTGGTCGATGCCCTGCGCAGCGCGTTTCTGGAGCTCATCCGGCGTCATGCGTCTCTCCGGACGCGCTTCGGACAGCGTGACGGCACGCCGTATCAGGTCGTCGAACCCTTCGCTGAGCTCACCATCCCGCTGATCGCAATCGAAAGGGACGAGCTCGAGGCGCGCATCGACGCCCACGCCCGCCACGCCTTCGATCTCGCGAGGGGGCCCCTGTGGAAGGTCGACATCCTTCATCTGAAGGACGATGAGCACGTCCTGCTCATCAACATGCACCACATCATCTGCGACGGGCCGTCCATCCGGCTCCTGTTCCGCGAGCTGACGACTTTGTACGACGCCGTCCTCGCGGGCGAGCCGGTCGTCCTTCCGGCGCCGGGCATCGAGTACACGGACTACGCGTCGGCGGAACGGGAGCGGGTCGAGAACGGCGGGCTCGACGCGGATCTGGAGTACTGGAGGGAGCGTCTGCGCGGCGCGCCGGAGTTGCTCGCCCTGCCGGCGGACCGGCCCCGGCCGGCCGTGGCCAGTCATTCCGGGGCGTCGATTCCCTTTAAGTTGTCCGAGGAGCTGGTCGCGCGGCTGAAGGCGCTCCGCCGCCGCCAAGGGACGACATTGTTCAAGACGCTGCTCGCTGCCTTTCAGGTGTTGCTGTGGCGCCATAGCCGGCAGACGGACATCGTCGTCGGCGTGCCGATCACCGTCCGTACGCGTCCGGATCTCGAAGACGTGGTCGGCTTCTTCGTCAATACGCTCCCGCTGCGTGTCCGGATCGATCCGGACGAGTCGTTCTCGGCGCTGCTGGAACGGGTGTCGGCGACGGTCCTCGAGGCGCAGAGCCATCAGGAGATCCCGTTCGACCATCTCGTCAGCGAGCTCAGTCCGCAGCGCAGTCTGGGCCACAACCCGATCATGCAGGTGGTGTTCGCTCTGCAGAAGGTGGCCCTGAGTGCTTTGCGGCTGCGGGGGATCGAGACGAGGCGGCTGGACCAGGACAACGCCGCGGCGCGGTTCGACGTCAGTCTTTCGGTCTACGACAGGGAGCATGACGTCGCCGGTGCGTGCGAGTACCGCACCGACCTGTTCGATCGCGCCACGATCGAGCGGATGCTCGGTCACTACACGCGATTGCTCGAGGCGATCGTCGCGAATCCCGACGAGCGCATCAGCCGGTACGAGCTGCTGAGCGAGACTGAGCGCGAGCGCATCCTGGTCGAGTGGAACCGGAACGCGGTTCCGGTGCCGGCCGAGCAGACGATGCACGGGCTGGTCGAAGCCCAGGCCCTGCGCAACCCCGACGCGATCGCACTCGCATTCGAAGGGCGGGAGTGGACGTATCGCGAATTCGACGCGCATGCGAACCAGGTTGCCCATGCGCTGATCGAGCGCGGCGTCGTTCCCGATATGCGGGTGGGGCTGTGCATCGAGCGCTCGCCGGAGATGATGATCGGGCTGGTTGGCATTCTGAAAGCGGGCGGCGCGTACGTGCCGCTCGATCCGAGCTATCCGCGGGAGCGCCTCGACTACATCGCCGGCGACGCGAAGGCGCAGTGCGTGGTCTATGCGGATGACGTGCGCGCGGCGATGGCGACGCGCCCGACGCACTCGCCAGATACGCGCGTGCTGCCGGAGCACCTCGCCTACGTCATCTACACCTCGGGGTCGACTGGACGGCCGAAGGGCGTGATGGTGATGCACCGGACGGTGGTGAACCTGGCGTATGCGGCGAGCCAGGTGCTCGAAGGACTGGAAGGGAGCCGCGTCCTGCAGTTCGCGTCGCTGAGCTTCGACTCGTCGGTGTGGGAGATCGTGCAGACCTGGATCCGAGGAGTGGCTCTGGTGCTGGGACCGAAGGAGCGGATGCTGCCGGGCGCCGAGATGGTCGCGCTGATGAACGAGCAGCGTGTGGACCTGGCCACGCTGCCGCCGGCGGCCCTGGCGGCGCTCGATCCGAAGACGCTGCCGGGCTTGAAGGTGCTGATCAGTGCAGGCGAGGCGTTGTCGCTCGCGCAGGTGAAGCCGTGGCTGGAGGGACGGACGGTCCTCAATGGATACGGTCCGACGGAATCGACGGTGGGCGCGGCGATCGGCATCGTCCGCGCCGACGAGCCGATCACGATCGGCCGGCCGTTCGCGAACATCGCGCTCTACATCCTCGATCGCTGGCTGCAGCCGGTGCCGGTGGGTGTGGCCGGAGAGCTGTGCATCGGCGGAGCGAGCCTGGCGCGAGGGTACCTGGAGCGGCCGGAGCTGACGGCGGAGAAGTTCGTGCCGAATCCGTACGGGGTACCGGGGAGCCGGATGTATCGGACCGGAGACATGGTGCGGTACCGGGCGGACGGGAAGATCGAGTTCGTCGGGCGTGTGGACCATCAGGTGAAGATCCGGGGATTCCGGATCGAGCTTGGAGAGATCGAGGCTTCGATCGAGGGACACGAGGCGATAGCAAAGTCGCTGGTGGTCGCGAGCGGCGAAGGGGAGACGAAGCGGCTGGTGGCGTACTACACGGCCAGGCCGGGGCAAGAGGCGCCGGCGCCGCCGGAGCTGCGGGCGTTCCTGAAGAAGACGCTGCCCGAGCACATGGTGCCGGCGTTCCTGATCGCGCTGGAAGCGTTCCCGCTGACGCCGAGCGACAAGATCGACCGCGCGGCGTTGCCGGCGCCGGACCTCGCTGCGATGGAGCGCGACTTCATCGCCCCGCGGACGCCGGTCGAAGAGACGGTCGCTGGGATCTGGCAGCAGGTGCTCCGGGTGGCGCGGGTGGGGATGCAGGACAATTTCTTCGAGATCGGCGGGCATTCGCTGCTGGCGACGCAGGTGATCTCGCGGGTCAACGATGCGTTGTCGCTGGCGATGCCGGTGCGGGTGTTGTTCGAGGCGCCGACGATCGAGAGCCTCGGATCGCGAATCGAGGAGGCACAGGCAGGCGGACGGATCGCGCGGATGCCGCTCGTGCCGATCGAACGGACCGGGCCGATGCCGCTGTCGTTCGCGCAGCAGCGCCTCTGGTTCCTCGGGAAGCTCGAAGGTCCGAGCTCGACGTACAACGCTTCCGCCGTCCTGCGACTGCGCGGCTCTCTCGATGGAGAGGCGTTGCGCGGCGCTCTTCGGACCGTGGTCGAGCGGCACGAAGTTCTTCGCACGCGCTTTCGCGAGCTCGACGGCGTTCCGATGCAGGAGATCGGTGAGGCCGGCGGCTTCGCGATGCCGTACGTTCGGGTAGCCACCTCGGCGGAGCTCGCCTCCCTCGTCGACGAGGAGCTGAACCATCCGTTCGACCTCGGTCGCGACGCGCTCTTTCGGGTCCTCCTCATCGAGGAGGAGCCCGAGTCGCACGTGCTCGTTCTCAACCTGCACCACAGCATCGCCGACGGCTGGTCGCTGGGCGTCCTGTTGAACGAGATCGCGGCGCTCTACGCTGCGTTTCACGACGGCCGGCCATCGCCGCTGCCTCCGCTGGCGATCCAGTACGCGGACTTTGCGCAATGGCAGCGGAAGTGGCTGACCGGCGAGGTGCTGTCCGCCGAGGCGGAGTATTGGAAGACGACGCTCGCGGGCCTTCCGCCGCTCCTCGAGCTGCCGACCGATCGCCCTCGCCCGGCGGTGCAGAGCTATCGCGGTGCACTCGAGCGGTTCGCACTGCCGAAGACGCTGGCCGATCGACTCGTTGCCTTGAGCCTGGAGCGCGGCGCGACGCTGTTCATGACGCTGCTCGCCGCCTTCGACATCCTGCTCGGCCGCTACAGCGGACGATCCGACATCGCCGTCGGGACGCCGGTGGCGAACCGCTCCCGCACCGAGCTCGAGCCGCTGATCGGGTTCTTCATCAACAGCCTGGTGATGCGGGCGGATCTGAGCGCCGATCCGACCTTCAGCGCACTCCTCGCCAGAGTGCGCGAGAGCGCCCTCAGTGGGTACGCGCACCAGGACGTTCCGTTCGAGCATCTGGTCGAGCAGTTGAATCCGGCGCGCTCGCTCAGTCATTCGCCGCTCTTCCAGGTGATGCTGGTGCTGCAGAATGCGCCGTTCTCAGCGTTGGGCCTGGGCGACGTGGAGGTCGTGCCGATCCCTCACGAGCAGCGTGCGACGAAGCTCGACCTGACGCTCGTGCTCACCGAGACGGACGCCGGGATCGACGGGGCGGTCGAGTACAGCACAGACCTGTTCGACCGCGCCACGATCGAGCGGATGCTCGGTCACTACACGCGGCTCCTCGAGGCGATCGTCGCGAGGCCCGATGAGCGCATCAGCCGGTACGAGCTTCTCAGCGAAGGCGAGCGCGATCGGATCCTGGTCGAGTGGAACCGCAACGCGGTTCCGGTGCCGGCCGAGCAGACGATGCACGGGCTGGTGGAGGCCCAGGCCGCGCGCAACCCCGACGCGATCGCGCTGGCATTCGAAGGGCGGGAGTGGACGTACGGCGAATTCGACGCGCATGCGAACCAGGTTGCCCATGCCCTAATCGAGCGCGGCGTCGTTCCGGACACGCGGGTGGGGCTGTGCATCGAGCGCTCGCCCGAGATGATGATCGGGCTGGTCGGGATCCTGAAAGCCGGCGGCGCGTACGTACCGCTCGATCCGAGCTATCCGCAGGAGCGCCTCGACTACATCGCCGGCGACGCGAAGGCGCAGTGCGTCGTCTACGCGGACGACGTGCGCGCGGCGATGGAGACGCGTCCGACGCAACCGCCAAACGTACGTGTGCTGCCGGAGCACCTCGCCTACGTGATCTACACCTCGGGGTCGACGGGACGGCCGAAGGGCGTGATGGTGATGCACCGGACGGTGGTGAATTTGGCCTACGCGGCGAGCCAGGTCTTCGAAGGCTTGGAAGGGAGCCGCATCCTGCAGTTCGCGTCACTGAGCTTCGACACGTCGGTGTGGGAGATCGTGCAGACCTGGATCCGAGGAGCGGCGCTGGTGCTGGGGCCGAAAGAGCGGATGCTGCCGGGCCCCGAGCTGGTGGCGCTGATGAACGAGCAGCGCGTGGACCGGGCCACGCTGCCGCCGGCGGCGCTGGCGGCGCTCGATCCGAAGACGCTGCCGGGCCTCGAGGTGCTGATCAGCGCCGGGGAGGCGTTGTCGCTGGCGCAGGTGAAGCCGTGGCTGGAAGGACGAACGGTCCTGAATGGATACGGGCCGACGGAATCGACGGTGGGCGCGGCGATCGGCATCATCCGCGCCGACGAGCCGATCACGATCGGCCGACCGTTCGCGAACATCGCGCTCTACATCCTCGATCGGTGGCTGCAGCCGGTGCCGGTGGGTGTGGCCGGAGAGCTGTGCATCGGCGGAGCGAGCCTGGCGCGAGGGTACCTGGGGCGGCCGGAGCTGACGGCGGAGAAGTTCGTGCCGAATCCGTACGGAGCGCCGGGAAGCCGGCTGTATCGGACCGGAGATGTGGTGCGGTACCGACCGGACGGGAAGATCGAGTTCGTGGGGCGTGTGGACCACCAGGTGAAGATCCGCGGGTTCCGGATCGAGCTGGGAGAGATCGAGGCGACGATCGAGGGCCACGAGGCGATTGCGAAGTCGCTGGTGATCGCGAGCGGCGAAGGGGAGACGAAGCGGCTGGTGGCGTACTACACGGCCAAGCCAGGCGAGGAGCTTCCGGCGCCGCCGGAGCTGCGGGCGTTCCTGAAGAAGACGCTGCCCGAGCACATGGTGCCGGCGTTCCTGATCGCGCTGGACGCGTTCCCGCTGACGCCGAGCGACAAGATCGATCGGGCGGCGTTGCCGGCGCCGGATCTGAGCGCGATCGAGCGCGACGTCATTGCGCCGCGAACGCCGGTCGAAGAGACGCTCGCGGGGATCTGGCAGCAGGTGCTCCATGTGGAGCGGGTGGGGATGCACGACGACTTCTTCGAGATCGGCGGGCATTCACTGCTGGCGACGCAGGTGATCTCGCGGATCAACGACGCGTTCTCGCTGGCCATGCCGGTGCGGGTGTTGTTCGAGGCGCCGACGATCGAGACCCTCGGATCGCGAATCGAGGAGGCCCAGACAGGCGGACGGATCGCGCGGATGCCGCTCGTGCCGATCGAACGGACCGGGCCGATGCCGCTGTCGTTCGCGCAGCAGCGCCTCTGGTTCCTCGGGAAGCTCGGCGGTCCGAGCTACACGTACAACATCCCCGTCGTGCTCGGTCTGCGCGGCCGCCTCGATGAGCGGGCACTGGTGACGGCGCTCGAGGCCATCGTGGAGCGTCACGAAGTGCTCCGCACACGGTTCTGCGAAGCCGACGGTGTGCCTTTGCAGGTGATCGACGACGCCCCGGCGTTCGCCTTGCGCCGCGAGCATCGGTCGAGCTCCGATGCCGTGGCCCGAGCCATCGACGAGGAACTGCACTATCCCTTCGACCTCGGCCGCGACGCGCTCTTTCGGGTTCTTCTGATCGCCGAAGAGGCCGACTCGCACGTGCTCGTTCTCAACATGCACCACAGCATCGCCGATGGCTGGTCGGTGGGCGTCCTGATGAACGAGCTGAGCGCGCTCTATGGCGCCTTCCGCGACGGGCGGCCCTCGCCGCTGCCGCCGTTGCCCGCTCAGTACGCCGACTACGCGCACTGGCAGCGGCAGTGGTTGACCGGCGACGTGTTGTCGGCCGAGACGAAGTTCTGGGAGGCGGCGCTCGCCGGCCTGCCGCCGCTGCTCGAGCTGCCCACCGATCGACCACGACCGCCGATGCAGAGCTATCGCGGTGCGCACGAGCCGTTCCGCTTGTCGCGGGAGCTGACCGATGGACTCGGCGCCCTGAGCCGGAGCTCGGGTGCGACTCTGTTCATGACCCTTCTCGCGGCGTTCGACATTCTGCTCAGCCGCTACAGCGGACAGTCCGACGTCGCCGTCGGCACGCCGGTGGCGAACCGCACTCGCCCGGAGCTCGAGTCGCTGGTCGGCTTCTTCATCAACACTCTCGTCATCCGGGCGGACCTGAGCGGCGATCCGAGCTTCAGCACATTGCTCGAGAAGGTGCGCGCGGCGGCGCTCGATGCGTATGTGCATCAGGACGTTCCGTTCGAGTATCTGGTCGAGCAGTTGAATCCGGCGCGCTCGCTCAGCCATTCGCCGTTCTTTCAGGTGACGCTGCTGCTGCAGAATGCGCCGTTCTCGGCGTTGGTGTTGCCGGACCTCGAGGTCGAGCCGATCCATCACGAGCAGCGGGCGACGAAGTTCGATCTCACGCTGTCGCTGACCGAAACGGAGGGCGGTCTGAGGGGCGTGCTCGAATACAGCACCGACCTGTTCGACCGCGCCACGATCGAGCGGATGCTCGGTCACTACATGCGACTCCTCGAGGCGATCGTCGCGAGCCCCGATGAGCGCATCAGCCGATACGAGCTTCTCAGCGAAGGCGAGCGCGATCGGATCCTGGTCGAGTGGAACCGAAACGCGGTTCCGGTGCCGGCCGAGCAGACGATGCACGGGCTGGTCGAAGCCCAGGCCGCGCGCAACCCCGACGCGATCGCGCTCGCATTCGAAGGGCGGGAGTGGACGTATCGCGAATTCGACGCGCATGCGAACCAGGTTGCCCACGCGCTGATCGAGCGCGGCGTCGTTCCCGATATGCGGGTGGGGCTGTGCATCGAGCGCTCGCCGGAGATGATGATCGGGCTGGTGGGCATTCTCAAAGCGGGCGGCGCGTACGTGCCGCTCGATCCGAGCTATCCGCAGGAGCGTCTCGACTACATCGCCGGCGACGCGAAGGCGCAGTGCGTGGTCTACGCGGACGACGTGCGCGCGGCGATGGCGACGCGCCCGACGCACTCGCCAGATACGCGCGTGCTGCCGGAGCACCTCGCCTACGTGATCTACACCTCGGGGTCGACGGGACGCCCGAAGGGCGTGATGGTGATGCACCGGACGGTGGTGAACCTCGCCTACGCGGCGCGCCAGGTCTTCGAAGGCTTGGAAGGGAGCCGCATCCTGCAGTTCGCGTCGCTGAGCTTCGACACG
>CAZLGP010000060.1:0-23780 GCA_964558905.1 uncultured Thermoanaerobaculia bacterium
GGCGAGCGGGCGTCTCACGGGAACGTCGATGAGCGGGATCGGCGACTCGTGGACGTACAACGAATTCGGGGAGATGACCGGGTACTCGGCCGAGACGACCGAGGCCACGATCTTCAGCCAGGACGTGATTCGCGATGACGCCGGACGGATCACGCGTCTGACGGAATGGAGCGACGGCGTGTCCACGGTCTGGGACTACGTGTACGACGTGGCCGGACGTCTCTCGGACGTCACGCGCAACGGCGCGCCGGCGGCGCACTATGACTACGACCCGAACGGGAACCGTCTGGCCAAAGTCACGCCGCTGGGAACCGAGGCCGCGTCGTGTGACGGTCAGGATCGGGTGATCGCATACGGCGGGGTCACGTACGAGTACACACCCAACGGCGAGCTACGCACGCGAACGGACGGGTCGGGGACGACCACGTTCACGTACGACGAACTGGGCAGCCTGCTCGCGGTGGATCTCGCGGACGGGCAGCTGATCGAATACGACGTCGACCCCTCCGGCCGCCGCCTCACGAAGCGCGTCGATGGCGTCGTCGTGCAAAGGTTCCTCTACGGCGGCGGACTGCTGCCGGTTGCCGAGGTGGACGAACAGGGTAACGTGACGACGCGGTACATCTACGGCAGCCGCGGCAACGTCCCCGACCTGATGATCCGCGGCAATGAGACCTATCGCATCATCGCCGACCACCTCGGCAGCCCCCGACTGGTCGTGCGGGTGGCGACGGGAGAGGTCGTGCAGAAACTGGCATTCGACGAGTTCGGGAATGTCCTCACGGACACGAACCCCGGGTTCCAGCCGTTTGGGTTCGCGGGCGGGTTGTACGATCACGATAGCGGTCTCGTGAGGTTCGGGGCGAGGGACTATGACCCATACACGGGGCGATTCACCACGAAGGACCCAATTTCGTTCGGTGGGGAGGACACTAACCTCTATACGTACGTAGTCAATGATCCGGTGAATGGTATCGATCCATCTGGATTGATCGTCGAAGAGCCGGGTTTCGCGGAGTCGCTCATACCGATCTGGGGCTCCGGTCGTCAGGCGATACACGACTTTCAATGCGGCAGTTACGTCTGGGGAACGATCAACGCGGCGCTTGCCGTTTCGGATGTTTTCCTCATAAAGTCGTTGGTGACCGGCATTGCGAAAGGCGCGTTCAAACTGGCGGGGAGCCACTCGTGGAGTGCTACCAAGAGCTGGCTCCGGAAGACGGGTCGCGTTGAGTATAAGGGGCAACATTTCCACCATTGGGCATTCGAACAGAACCAAGGCATCGGACAACACATCCCTGAGGCGATTAAGAACCAACCCTATAACCTCATGGGGCTACCTGGTGTAGATCAAGCTTCAAGTAATGCTTACCATGTATGGTTGCATCACGAGGCCAATTGGGGTGAACGCATGTGGTATGGTACGCCCGCCTGGGCGAAGAATACGGCCGCATATGGCGCGGGCCGGACGGCGAACAACATCCGAGATGACGCCTGTGGCTGCGATTGAGTTTCCCGTCCTATGCCTCCACCCGGTGTACGGCTTCGTAGCGAGATGCGATGATGAGCTGACGGTAACCACGCGATCCGGACTGCGCCGTGGCAGGTACGCTGGCCTGCTGATCGTATCTCGTTCTGGACGCGCCTATCCGATAAAAACAGCGCACAAGATCGGCGGGGCGGGCTGGTTCGGCGGCTGGGATCTGTTTTTTAACCAGCGTATCCGCGTGGCCCTGATTCCCGCTGCGGAGCCGTTTGACATTACCCTGGACGACTTGAAGCGCCGGGTGTTCGAGTCGTTTCGCACGTGGCACGGTTGGTCCAGCGCGGAAAACTTCGCCGAAATCGAGCGAAATGTACAGAAAGCGGCAACGGTGTCGCAGGTCATCGATGCACTGTCCTAACTAAATTAGGCCGTCCGGTGTCAGAGAACATGAGCGCGACGAAGAGATTGCAAGCTGTGAAAAAGAAGGAACACCAAGAGTGTTTGATACGGAGCGTTCGGAACCATCTGGTGCCCGCGTTCACGAAGCAAGGATTTGAGGTCGCACCACTGCTTCACCGGGCGCCAGTGGACCGAGAATTTGAGCAGAGCTTTCCCCCGTGGGGCCGGTTGATTCGAACTAGGGAAGCAGGAGTGGACCTTGTTGAGATTCAACTTGCGAAATACCGACGGGCAGCTTTTCGGATCAATGCCGGTGTGACGCCTCGAGCCGTCATAATGACTCTTCGAGGGCATCGAGCTGTGGAGGAAATTGCCGTCCATTGGCTCGACGAGTACTTCGAGACGCACGCACGGCCATGGTTGAGACCTGTCCTAGCGGCAGTGAGGCTAGAACCGCTTGGCGCGTGGTTTTCAGTGTGGCCGTGTCGATCTCCCTCACAGGACGACTATGACAAGCTTGCCGCGCGAGTGGCCTCACTTGTGCCCGAAGTGGACCGGGCCTTGCGCGAAGGCAAGTCCAGTCCGCATATACGCAGAATAGTGATTCCGGGAACAACTCGACCGAAAGGTGAAGCCAATGGCCCCAGACCCTCGGTCGTCTGAGATAGGGTCGACGGCGGATTCCCCGCCGCCCCCGCGTTCGTCACGGCGTTCGCAACGCGCGCGAAGAGATGCGCGATCGTGCGCGCGGGCGAACGCCGCGCCGTACGCCCCGCCCGGCCTGTCGGTCGCGGCCTCCCATCGTGCACGTTGCACCAGTCCGACGTCTGTCGGATGTGACGCGGAACGGAGCGCCGGTGGCGCACAATGACTACGACCCGAGCGGAAACTGTTGGTCACGCCGCAAGGACCGAGACTGCGTCGTGCGACGGTCAGGACCGCGTGATTGCATACGGCGAGGTCACGTACGAATGCACATCGAACGGCGAGCTGCGCACGCGCACGGACGGTCGGGGACCACCACGTTCACGTACGACGAGCTGGGTAGCCTTCTCGCGGTGAATCTCCACGATGGGCGGCAGATTGAATACGACGTCGACTCGTCGGGACGGCGTCTCACGAAACAGCAGACGGCGTCGTCGTACAGCGGTTTCTCTATGGCGGCGGATTGCTGCCGGTTGCGGAGGTGGACGAACAGGGCAACGTGACGACCCGTTACATCTACGGCAGTCGCGGCAACGTCCCCGGCCTGATGATCCGCGGCGACGAGACCTATCGCATCATCGCCGACAACCTCGGCAGCCCCCGACTGGTTGTCCGGGTGGCGACCGGAGAGATGGTGCAGAAACTGGCGTTCGACGAGTTCGGCAACGTCCTCACGGACACGAACCCCGGGTTCCAGCCGTTCGGGTTTGCAGGTGGGCTGTATGACACGGATACTGAGGTGGTTCGGTTTGGGGCGATGGAGATTCGTTTCCAAAGACCCGATCGGGTTCGACGGTGGTGACACAGGGCATGAAGACCTGGTCGAAGCTCATGCAGCAGGCGGATCGTATGCCTCGTGTCTACGGCCTCGGAGCGGGGGGTGGGGCGGGCGCCGGGGCGGACATGGGTGGATCCTGCGCCTCCATAGGAGAACGCGAAGGCGATGGCGATACGCACGTGCGCGACGTTCGAGAGCGATTCGTTCAACACGACCGAGTCGAAGCCGGAATTCGTCCCTCCCGACAACTACGGCGACGATGTGGTGCTCTGGCTCATGGGGAAACTGCGCGACCGCGGCGTGCCTGTGGACGAGAGCGACCCGTCGCAGGAGGATCACGGCTGGTACGTCACGTTCGGTCCCGATCGAGAGAGCCACGACGCCGTCATCGTCTATGCCCCGACAGAGACGGCGTCGCGCTGGCTGCTCTGTGTTGAACGGAGCGTTGGAGTGCTCGGGTCGATACTTGGCCGGAGGGCGCGCGCCGTTGTGCCGTCCGCGGTCGAGTTGATAGAAGACATTCTCCGCGATGCCCACGAGGTTCGGAACCTGCGATGGTCGTCGTTCGAGGAGGTGCGCCAGGGGAATCTGGAGGACGGGACAGGGAGCCCTCGTGACTGAGAGGCGTGCTCCTGCAATCGGCTAAATTCGGCTATACGGAGAACCTCCTGTCGTCGATCACGGATGCAGACGGGATCACGACGGTGGGATCGACCATCGTTGCTCCCGGTGGGCAGACGACGACTCTGACTTCGGCGGGAGACGGCTACCCCAGCTCGATCGCCAATCCGGCCAGCGAGGCCTACCGATTCACTACCAGGACGGCCTCATGACCTCGATGACGCCGCCGCGGGACCACACGTACGTGTTCGGCTACGGTGCGGGCGGGCGGTTGACGTCGGATGTGGACCCTGAGGGCGGATCGACGGTTTGGCCCAGGGGGGCGAGGTGGCGGTCGGCGGCGAGTGGGGGGCAGGCCTTCGTTGTTGTTCTGTTTCTGGGGGCGGAGCTGGGCGAGCCGGACCCGCCAGAAAGCCGGCTGGACCGGAGCGCGCGCGACGAATATGTGGCTCAGGATGAATGAGTTAGGATGAAACACCGAAGAACGAAGGCCTGACCCGTGCGTGCCCCCCCGTGCGTGCCCTCGTGCGTGACCCCTACGGCGGTACAGAACGGTCCGGAGGTGGCGGCGGCTGTGAGTGAGTAACGATCGATGCACATGAGAACACTCTTCAACTGGCTCGCGCCGCCGCTTCGACCGACCGAGAGGAAGATTCTCGCAGCGGTCGAAGCGAAGCTCGACCCGGCTCGTGCGCAGTTGTTCGGTGCGCAGGCACGGGAAATTAACTACGTGCAGCGTGGGCTCGAAGGGCGTGAAGTCTGGCTGTACGTGATTCACTGGAGCCGAGGGCGTCGCGATCCCTCGCTCAGGCTTCCGATGGAAGGACGCGAGTGGCGTCTCGCTCGCATCCGCCTTCGCAGCAATGAGACGAAATGGACGGCGACCGTCCACCTCGCGGACGGGCATTTGGCTTCGATCGAGTATGACGGCCAGGTGCCTCCGACGGAGGTCGAGGATGTCACGATCGACGTGGAGATCTTCGAGCCACCTTCAAGGCCTCCGCGATCGAGTGGAACGACCCCTGTGCTTCCAGCCTGGCTTCAGTCATATGCCACTCGTTTCGGGATCACGAACATCGATCCACCGCTCGCCGCGGAGGATCGGGACTTGATCGTCGCGAGACTCGATGCGCAGCTGCCGGAGGACTATCTCGACTTCATCGTGAGGTGCGATGGCGTGCAGATTGGCCCTCTGTCCATCGTTGGAGCCCGTGAGTTGTACGAGACACGGACGGAAGACGGCCAGTACATCGTCATCGGCCAGATGAACGGGAACGGCGCCCTAGCAGTCCGAAGGCCAGGCCCAATGACTATTTTCGTCGACTACGAAGACGGCTCCATCAGAGAAATCGCTAACTCACTGGAAGCAGCCGTTGAATACCTGATGGCATGATTTGCAGGGAAGAACGTACCGACAGAATGCGCAACACGATCCGGTTTCGCTCGCCGTTGTTCAACATCTCCGTGCCGCGCGACTACTTCATCAACCCTTGCTGCTATGGCGACGACCTTGCCGCATGGCTCGCAGAGGGTCTCCGCGCGAAAGGCTACCAGGTCGAAGGGCCGGACCAGGAGGACTGGGGTTGGTACGTCGAGGTAGGTGGCCACGTGCCGCAATGCTTGAACGTTGCCTTCGTCGAGGGCGATGGTGTGTGGCAGGTTCTCCTTGAGCCTCGGTCGACACTGATGAACATCTTTCGAAAACGCCCAGCAGATGATCCGAAACTGGCAAACGACCTCGACGACATTGTTCGCGGTGCTCGCGAGAACGTCGTCGATGAATGGCTTCACGTTGACAAACGTGGCATCGAGACCGACCGCGCACTTCACCCGACGTGACGAAACAGGAGGTACCTCGAGGGAACCCCGGGCGGGTGGGGCGCGACGCACATGCCTGCCGCCCCACCCCCCAAGGTCCCTCGCTACGCTCGGGATGACAGCCGTCATCACAACGCGCGCATGAACGCCACGAGGTCCTTCTTCTCCTGATCGGTGAGCTTCGTCTGCAGAATCAGGTTGAAGAACTCCACGGTGTCGTCGAGCGTCATCAGCCGGCCGTCATGCATATAAGGCGGCGATTCCTTGATTCCGCGCAGTGGGAAGGTCTTGATCTTGCCGTCGGTGACGGCCATGTGATCGCGGATCATCCGCGGCTCGAAGAAGCGTCCGGTCTGCAGGTCGTGCATCGAGTTGTCGGTGTAGTACGGCGCGGGATGGCAGGAGCCGCACTGGGCCTTGCCGAAGAAGACCTGCTGTCCGCGCATCTCCTGCGCGGTTGCTTTCGCCGGGTCGAGCTTGCCGTCGACGCCGAGCTTCGGGGCGGGCGGGAAGTCGAACAGCGCTTCCATCTCGGACATGAAGTGCACCTGGCTGCCGCGATCGAGGGGGTTCACGCCTTTCTTCGCGGCCAGCACATGATCGCCGTCGAAGTACGCGGCACGCTGCTCGAACTCGGTGAAATCCTCCACTGACTTCAATGCGCGCTGCGAACCGAAGAGACGCTGGATGAACACGCCGCGCAGAGTCGGGGTCTCGATGCGATGGCGGAACTCCTGCGGCCGGATGTCGCCGACGAGATGGTTGGCGGCGTTGGTGTGGCCGTTGACGTGACAGTCGAAGCAGGTGACGCCGAGGCTCGGGCGCACGGAGCGCCGGTCCTCGGTCTGATTGAACTGCTGTTGCGGGAACGGCGCGACGAGGAGACGGAGCCCTTCGATCTGCTTCGGGTTCAGCAGGTGTCCGAGCACGTCATAGAAGTTCTCGCTGGTGAGGAGCTTCCCCTGCGAAACGTCGCCGAGGTCGGGACGGGTGGTCAGAAAGATCGCCGGCGGGAACTCGGGGAGGAAGCGATCGGGGACTTCGAAGTCGAGATCGAAGCGGGTGAGGTCGCGGTCGGTCTGCCGCTTCAGCTCATCGATGTGGAACTGCGGGAAGAGCATCCCGCCCTCGGGATGATTCGCGTGGGGCAGCGGCATGAATCCCAGCGGCCAGAGGTTTCTGCGGCGGATCTCTTCGGGCGACAGCGCCGCGAGCTGTTGCCAGGTGACGCCGGAGGGAAGCTTCACGCGGACGCCCTCCTGCACGGCCTTGCCGCGGGTCATCGTGATGCCGGCCGCGGGACGGTCGCTGAGGTCGTAGCGCTCGGCGAGATGTGCGCGAGCCGCGGCCATGATCGCGGGCTTCTCGGCGGACATCTTCTTGAGCGTGGCCTCGAACTTCGCCCGTGCGTCTTCGGGCTGATCGCGCTTCTGCTCGGGCTCCTGTGCGATCAGAACGACGGCGGCGAGGAGGAGAGGGGGAAGAATGAAGAGCGACTTACGAACGGAACGCATGGTCGGGATTCCCCTTTCTGAGGTTGAATCTCGACGGAGAATGATTCTCCGCCGGAGAGCAAAAAAAATCAGACCATCATTTTCCGCCGTTTTCCGTCACAGCCGGCACAGATGCCGGTGATGTTTACGCTGATGCCCTCGGGGGTGAACCCGGCGACTTTCTGGCGCGGGACGAGCGAGTCGTAGTCGTGTCCGTAGTAGTCGCGGATCTGGCCGCAGACGGAGCAGACCAGGTGATGATGAGCGCCGGTGTTCGCGTCGAAGCGCCGCTTCTCGCTGACGACGGGAACGGCCCGGATGAGCCCGATGGCGGCGAAGGCGTCGAGGGTCTTGTAGATCGTCGCCAGCGACAGCGAGGGCATCCTGCGGGAGACGACGCGGAAGAGCATCTCCGGGGTGGGATGGTCCTCCGACTCCAGCAGCGCCCGGTAGATGGCGATCCGCTGCGGAGTGACGTTCATCCCTTCCTCGCGGCAGCGCTCGACCATCTCGTCGACACGCGCCTGCAGGGCCTCGCGAGAGCGGTTCATCGTGGAGAATGATTCTCCATGGAGGACGAATCGTCAATAGTGAAAGTGGCACCCGCATGCCCTCGATTCCGCGGCAAGTCCTACTTTGCGCCGCGACTTTCGAGCAGCTGTCCCTTCACCGTGAAATGGACGCGCCCGTTCGAGGTGACAATCGCGATGTCTTTCCGCCCGTCGTCATCGTAGTCGACGAATTCCAGGGACTTGATGCCCTTCGGAACGGAATGCTGCCAGGCCGGCTTTCCGGATCCGAGCTTCTTCGCATCGAAGAGGAAGATCTCGGTCCTTCCGGCGGCGATGATCCGCGGGTCGTAGGTCTTGTTCGGGCGATAGATCGCCACTCGCTCGAGTGAGGCCGGGTGATCGTAGGCGGCGAGGCGTTGTCCCGCCCCGTCGTAAATGACGAGGCGCGATGTGGCGGAAGGCTCGTCGTTCCATAGCGCCAGGATCTGCCGCGTCGCTTTGCCCTTCAGGTCGCCGACGACGAGGATGCGGAGCGTCATCGCCTCGTCGGCGGTCCAGATCAGTTTTCCCTCCCAGTCGATGGTCACCAGTCTTTTGGGCGTAGCGACGACGACCTCCTGCTGACCGTCCGCGTCCAGGTCTTCGATGGCGTGATCGACGACGGTCTCCTCGAGGTCGCGTTCCCACAGTTGCTCGCCGGACGAATCGAAGGCGCGGATCCGGGAGCCGTCGGTCTCGACCGCGGCGATCCGTCGCTCCGGTGGCGGGGGACACATGGCCAGAGGCATCGACTCGGCGCGCCCGTCGATGCTGACCTGGATCGCGGTCTTGATCTTCGGATCGCGATGCCTGCGGATCCAGTCGAGGACCTGTCGTTCGACATGCCTGCGCAGATTGTCGACGGTCACGACGTTACGCTTGGGCGTCGCGCTGCAGCGGAGGCCGTCGAGGATGGCCTTCGTGAAGACGCCGTTGCGGCTCATGTGGTCGTCGTAGGCGTAGCCCCCCGCAGCGGCCGCATAAAAGACGACCTGTCCCTCGACTTTCCCCATCTTCTCGAGGAGCGGCGCCGCGGTGGCGAGTTGGGGCCCGCCTGCGCGTGTGCCGGTGTTGATGCGCTCGCGGCAGGCGTCGATGAGGACCAGCGAACGTCGCGCCGCAGAGCGCGAGGCGATTTCGAAGAGCCGTGGTGTCGGGATGGCCGTCTCCGGATATTCGAAGCGGGACGTCGAGGCGAGGACGTACGGGATTCCGTCGTGGACGAAGCCGTGCGTCGCCAGCGACAGGATGAGGATTCCGTCCCGCCCCGCGAGCGCGGCCTGTTCCTCGAGCATCGTGATGATGTCGCTCTGCGTCGGCTTCTCCACTACGCGCGCGTGGGCGTTCCTCAGCCACTCGAGGCGCATCCGCGAGTCGTCCTTTTGCGGGCTGCCGGAGATCGCCAGGACGATCCGCGAGGGCGGAACGAGCCCGCCGCGCCTGTCGAGAGAGAAGAAGTAGGCGAGGTCGACGGCGTCGTCGACGGCGTAGGGGACTTCCAAGGCCCCGCCGTGCGAGAACTTCCGGATGCCGACGAACAACGCGGCCGACTGGCGGGTTTCATTCTCGGCGGGGGCCGGGCTCTCGCTCAGGAACCCCTGCGGACTCACAGAGCGACTTGGGACGAGCGACGGCCGGAAGGCGGCAGTGACGATCGTGACGATCACGACCGCCACGACCACGACCGCGCCGAGGACGAACGGTCTGGAGGTTTTCATCTGACTTAGTGAGACACTAGTTTGCGCGCACTTGTGGCGCTCCTCCCACACAAAAACTCGGACTGGTGTCTTGAGGGACAGTGATGAGAGCCGTATTCCGCCTCGGCCGCACTCCTCGTGATCGGAACGACGTTCCGGAGGGAACGACGTTGAACGACGTTGGGGTCACGACGCGACGTTGGGGCCTTCGTTCTTCGAATGGGAGGCCTCTGGCGGGTCGGCACGGCCGGCAGGTCGCTCGGCGTGAGACTTCAAGGCGCTTCGGGCTATGCTTCGCGGATGGGGTGACAGATGGCTCCTGAGGCGAGGGTGAGTGAGGTCGACAAACTGCACGCGTTGTTGCTACCCCCTGCGGCGGAGTGGGCGCAGCGATACCGCGGCGCCTCCCAGCGGTTGCCCTTCCCGCTCGGTCATCTGCTGCTTGGAGTGTATCGACAGCGCCTCCAGAATCCTGCAGCATTCGTCAGTTGTCTCACTTGGTTTTTCGAGGCGGCCTACCGGTTCCTGCTCGCGCTCGTTCTCCGGCCGCTGATCCTCAGAGGACCGCTTGACGGCGAAGTGTGGGGGTTCCTGGGCCACATTTTGAGTCTGCCTGACGGTGGCGACAGGAAATTGAGCCTCGGTGCGTGGAAAGACTTCTTCTTCGAGTGCTTTAGCCGGGTACTTAAGGACGAACGCGCTAGAAGGGAGCTGCCCCATTTCCTGCACGACTACAGCCGTCACCCAGATGAGCTAGACCGCCTTCGCGTCCTCTACTCTGCCTTCGTTCACTTTAGAAACCGTCTCGATCACCAGGTGCGCGACGGGAATGCGCTGGCGTTCCAGGAAGGCGAGGCAGACCTTTATGAAAGAGCTCTGATTCAGTTTCTGCTCGACTTCGAGTCGCTGTCCGAGTACGGGTTGGTTCTCTTCGACTTGCAGGCTGGGACACATGCACGCGCCGCAGAAGTCACGTCTCAGGGGCTGACGTTGCCCAGGCCTGACTTGGTCCTGCCGCCAAACACCGTTTACGCAAAGGGTGGGGCACCCATTCACCTGGAGACCCTGCTGGTGAAATGGAGTCCGAACGGGGACCGGGCGCTCGAAGCGTGGACGATGTACCCGTTCCTGACATTCTCTGAGCGAGGCGATGGTCACCTTGATGCACATCTGTTCCGGCAGTACGTTCCCCGACCGGAGCCGACGGTGTATTTCGACCCTGCGATCGCAGATCGCGCGGGTGCTCTTGCGGACCAGGTTCTCAAAGCAACCGACCCAGCGCTGCTTGGGATCGTGCAGCGGCTGTGTCAGATTGTGTTGGATCGCAAAACGAAGAGTCGGCCTCGCCCTGACGTAGCCGAGGATGGGTCGGTTGAAAGTCGTGTCATAGAAGAGCAGGCGCGTGAGCTCCGTCAACTGATCGAAGAAAAGCAGCGCGAGGCCGAGCAGCGCCGCCGTGTGCATCTCGACCGCATTCCGTATCCGCGCGACCCGCTGTTTCGCGGACGCGAGAAAGACATCGAGGATGTGGTCGCAGCTCTGAGGAGTCGCCGGTCCCTGCAAGTGCAAAGCTACCTTTACGGCATGGGTGGCGTTGGCAAGACAGCCTTGGCGGTGGAGATCTGTCACCGCCTCGTAGAGGAACAGGTGTTCCAGGACGGCGTGCTTTGGTACCGCGTCCAGATCGAGAGCGCGGAGGACGCGGCTCGGGAGTGTGTGCGTGCGCTGAAGCTCGGGCCGAAGATCGAGCACGCCGGCGGTGGCGCCAGGCTGGTTGAGGCATTTCGTGAACTGATCCGCGGAATGGACGTTTTGGTGGTTCTGGACAATGCCGACTACCCCCTGGAAATGATCCAGCCGCTCTTCGATCTCTTTCAGGGAAATCCACTCCTGATCACCAGCCGCAACGAGCTCGACTTGCCTGGTGCACTCACGATCCGCCTCGGCGGCATGGAGCCAGTCGACGCGGTGCAGCTCGTCAAGGCTGTGCTGGGGCAACGAGACCACAACGTTCCGGAGGCATGGAAGCGATACGGCAAAGAGGAGGAGATCGCTGCGCTAGCAAGCACCTTGGGAAACCTGCCGCTTGCGCTGAAGTTGGCCGCCTACCACATGCTCCAGCAGCGCTTGACGGTACGGGACTACCTCGAGCGCTGGCGTACGCAGCGCGATCGCTTCGAACTGCTCCAGGCTCGCCTGCCGGAGAAGGAGGGACGGCTGCGCGACGTGCGCGCATGCTTCGCGCTGTCGTTCGACAGGTTGAACGTCCAGGCACAGCGCCTGCTCATGCATCTCGGCCAGTGGGAGGGACGAGAACTTTCTTTGAGCCATCTCCGCCAGACACTCGACGAGGTGATCTACCCTCCGGTGGACCACCACCAAGGGCGAGTTACCTCGATTGCCGAGGTACCCGACACATCCTGCGTCTTGACTGGAGGAGACGACGGGCGCGTGTTGCTCTGGACGCGTGAGGCGACAGGTGCGCCGCCGGTGACCGTGGTAAGGATGGGCGCGCCGGTGGTGCGTATCCTTCCACCCATCGGACTCAACCCGCTGGTTGTCGCCGATTCCGAGAACACCGTCGTGAGCGTCCCTTGTGATTGCTCCAACACGCTGATTGGGAAACCCGCGTGGCGGAAGCTCAACGGCCCCTGGTCCCTCGCGAAACAATCTGACGGCGCGCCTGCGGTCGAGGTAGTGGCCGGTCGACACGCCGCGATTGTGCCGCTCGACGGCAGCGACGCGGAGGTGCGACCGCACCGAGAATCCGAGGACGCGGCGATGGAGCTGTCTGGCGCCCTGCAGTCCTGGGTTGAGCAGAACGGCATGGAATGGGCGCCAGTCCCGGTCACGAAGCCTGGACCTCATCAGCCACCGCCGCAGGGGTGGCTGGGCGGCCTGGCTGACGAAGAGGGACACGTCGAGGAGTCACGACCACTCGAGCGCGGGGATCACGACTGGGCGTTCGAATCGACCGAACCGCCCGAGGTTGCGAAGTCGTCCGAGGAGGATGGTTTGAAAGATCTCGTTGTCAGAGGACTCGTTACTCCGTCCCTGGCTGAGGACAGGATGACGGACGACGGCGTGATCCGCATGCGGCTACATCCGCTGGTATCAGAGTTCGCGCTTGAACTTCTGCCGTTGGGGCGTCGCCACGCGCTGCGTGGCAAGATCCAGCGTTTCTACGTTGGGCAGTTCGGGAAGGACAAGACGCTCATTGACTCAGACGAGGACAACATCACCGCAGCGTGCATGTGGCTTCTCGACGACGCGCAGCAGCAGTTGAGATTAGAAGCAGCCGATGATGTTTGCCATGCGTTAGACAACCGCTTCCGGTGGCGGCTTCTGCGGCAGATCTACGAGGCCCGGATCCGCGACGCCAATAGCCAAGAGGACCAGGATAAGGCAGCAGAACTGAAGTGCGGCCTCTTTAGAATTGTCAGTCTAATGAGCCCTCACGAGGCTCGCACTCAGGCGAGCCAAACGTCCCGTGAGTTGGTCGAGTGGCGTTTGCGGCTCCCCTTGGACCGCAGAATGAACTGGGGGCTTTCCATGCTGAAGAGCAGATTCTGGTTAGGAATTCTTTCGGACCCCACCGAAATTGAGAGGCAGTTTCGGCTGGAGCGCAATATCGAAACCGACCCGGAATACGTTGTCAGGTTTCTAGGAGAGTGGTTGGTTGCTCCGCCGATGGGGGCGGTGCTCGAACGGTTCGCGGCGACAACCCACTACAGCGAGGTAGTGCGGACCGAGTGTCGGATTCTGAGTTCGGAATACTTTGCGCCAGAAGAGCGGCTGCGCGTCGGAAGAGATGTCGTCGACCTCGGCGTACGTGTTCGCGATGAGGGAACCGTCGCCTACGCCCTGCATGGAGTCGTGGAGACACTGATTGCCCTTGGCAATCGCGAGCAAGCGCGGGCGGCCTTGGAGGAGTACCGCGCGCTCGCAGAGCTACGTGGGAGTGAGATGGTGTTGGCGATCTGCGCTGAGATGGATGCCTTGCTTCTGGCACGAGAGGGTCGCATGGCCGAAGCAGGCGATGCAGCGCGTCGGGCGATCGCGATGTGGTACTTCGGTGGCGAAGAGCTGTGTGCGCCGGTGTTTGCCAAACTGATTCACTTGCTCGTAGTTGTTGGTGACTGGAATGGTGTGGTCGGCATGCTCGGCAACCGCCGTGATTCCTTGTGGCCTGCGACTGGAGCCGACGATCGATGGGCATTCCACGCTGCCTCTGCGGCCGTTCTGCTCAAGCAAGAGCGAACAGAAGAGGCCCGAACAGCGTGGGCGAGGGCCGAGGCATACAAGGACACCCTCACCACCCCCATCTTCGATCTCTATTTCCGAGAACTGAGCTTTCCCGGTGAACACATCCAGTTGTCTCGACCGGAGCTCGATGCGGCGAGACAAGTGGTGTGGGGCAGGGCAAGGGCACCTCGCATCATGGTGCAGCCACCGGAGTTGCGCGAGGAGCCAACGCGGTTCCTGCTGTCGGCCCACTTGCGCTGGCATGCGATCACCCTGGGCGAAGTCCGGGCATTCTGCGCCAAGGCGCCGGCACACCAGATTCCCTGGTACTACCGTCATGTGCGTCCAGACGCACCAGACGAAGAACCCGCACGCTTCCTCGACTACAGCCTTGCCGCTGAGGTCTCAGAGTGGCTGGGAGAAGAGCTTCCTGCCGCAGCACACTGGCGAGGGCTGCCGCCGCATGAAGCATGGCGTCCCCAGCCGACGGAAGTTACGGAGACGGAACCGGTGGGCGGCGTCCCTCTGGCCGAGTGGGCTGAGGGCCAATGCCTATTCCAGGAACTCTCGTCAGCGCTCATCGAGCCAATGCCAACCGATGCTCGCGACATGGGACGAGGCATTCTGCTTTCGGACGTGCTGTCACCCCATGACAAATGGCGTCTGGTCGCGCGGCTATCCAACGGCGGAATGGAGGCCCTTGACACGCGTACACGTGGACTGCTGAGGGTTGCGCTCGTCAGGCCTGTGCCGTTGGTGTTGGCTGCCAGCATCCAGCATCGTTTGCTCCTCGATTGGCGATCGCTTGCTTTCCTCGCCGGCCTGCACGAGGCGACCCCCCGCAGCCTGTGGCTTCGATCGGAATTCGTGGCACAGCCGGAGACGTTCGGTGCTCTCCCGCGGTTGGGGGTAGTGGGCTCTCTTCGATTCGTCGAAGAACCTCGCGGCATGCTGCTGGTCCCCGGGCGATGCGCCTGGGCTGACGTTCTGGCCTGGCCCAGCTCAATCCTTGATCCCAGCTCCTACACCGAAGAGGCGCCACCATGGCCATGATGCTGTCAACGGAGAGTGTGACTTCGAAGGACGCCCTTGCCATTCTTGCCGGGCGGTTCGCTGCCGGGCATTCATCGGTCGTCCTCGACCACGGCGTTCGCAACTCCCCAGTGCTCATTCCCGGCCTTGCGGCGGTTCCGGAAGCCGATGCCGAGAAGATAGGTCTGCTCGATTTCGCGCATGGAGACGGGCGCTGGCATGCCTTGATGGACCTACGGCCGGAGGACCTGGCGGAAGATCTGGCCGAGCTGGCACAAGCACTGCGAATTTGGCTGGGTGGTTGCCCCGATCTCGAGGAAGAGGCGGCCCTCGCGTCCAACACAGGCGCGATCGAAACGCCGGTGGCATTGCAGGACTTCCTGATCTGGGTGTACTACGACGCGCGCGGTGCGAAGGTGCAGTCGGCCCTCAAAGCGCGTGTCGGTGCTGGGGTTTGGCGTATCTTCCTGCGCAAGCTGGGCGAGGGGCGAGCTTCAGTCTTCCAGGATCCCTGGTTCGGGCGTTTGTTTCTGGGGGGAGGGCAGCGGTTTCCCCTCGAACTCCCGCTTGTATTTGTGAATCTGCAAGCCCCACGCACCCCGCTCGACGTAGCCCGACGTGCCGCCGCTGTCGTCATCCACCGCGCGCTGGTCGTCCACTCGAGGCGCGACCCCTCGGCGTCTCTGGATCTCGCAATTGTTCTTGCTGACGGAGCGGCCATCGTGCCCGCCATCGAGGCGATTGCGACCGACTTTGGCAGAACCCGCGGCGGAGCGGGACGGGACATCAACGTGCGCCTCCTTGTGCTCGACATTGATGCTGTACAAGAACCCGAACCGACAGGGTTAGCGTCAACCATCGTAGAGCTCTCCCGACTGAAGCACTCCAGAGATGCCAGTTCGGTTGATTCGGAGATCTATCGTCCATTGCCAGGTACGGTCGACGAGCTCCACCGGCCCGATTTTCTGAAGGGAATCATGTACGGATTCGACGCTTTCTGTCGGATCGAGGAAGGCGCGGACCTGCCTGAGACGCTCCGTGTGCTTCAGGAAGAAGGGATCACTGTGGGAGCGGCGGCGCCGCTGCTGGATTTGCCTGATGATCTCTAACAACTAACTTTCCCCCGTCGCGGATCGTCCTCGCGATCTCCGGCCTCCCGCAGAAGGACGATCTTGACCCGACCTTGCCGCTCCGACCTCGCCGCTCGTGACGCCAACCTGGCGCCCGCGGAAACAACGAAGCTTTGCCCGCTTTGCCCCTACCTTGCCGGGTGCCGGAACAACGACGGCCTGACCGTTTCGCCCATTGAATAGCGAAGGCCTGACCCCACGTCGCGAGGGAGAAGACGTAGGCGAGGTCCACGGCGTCGTCGACGGCGTAGGGACCTCGAGGGCTCGACCGTGCGAGAACTTCCGGATCCCGACGAACAACGCGGCCGACTCGCGGGTATCGGTCTGGGCGGGTGACGGGCTCTCGCTGATCAATCCGAGCGGACGCACCGAGCCGAGCGGACGCACCGAGCGACCTTGGACGAACGGGGGCCGGAAGGCGGCGGCGGCGATCGCGACGATCACGATCGCGACAACCACGACCGCGCCGACAACGACCGCGCCGAGGACGAACGGTCTGGAGGTTTTCATCTGATTTGCTGAGACACCAGTTTGCGCGCACTTGTGGCGCTCCCCCACAAAAAAATCAGGCCGGTGTCTGAAGGGACACCTATGAGAGCCCGACTCCTCGCCTCGGTGGCCGTCTTATCGATCGTCCTCCAGACGCATGCGCAGCAGCACGGGGCAGTGGACTGGATCTTCCTCGTCGACACCTCGAAGTCGATGCGCGGCCTTGGCGGGACGAAGGACATCTTCGACGACGTCAAAGCGAGCGTCGACTCGTTCGTGCGCGAATCGAATGACGGCGACTCGGTCGCCATCTTCACCTTCGATCGCGATGTCCGTTTGCATTCGGCCATGGAGATCGCCGGGACAACCCGCGAGGATCTACACGCCATCACCGCCGGTCTGGAAGCGAACGGAGACCGGACGCATCTCGGCGGCGCCATCGCGGCCGGCCTCACGCGCGCGGAGTCGCTGCGCCGAAAGAGTGATGCCACGCGCGTCCGCGCGGTGGTGCTCTTCACCGACGGCAAAGAAGATGTCCACGGCATCGCCGACCCTGTTCCGATCTCCTCGAACCTCGAGAAGGTGGCCGACACGTTCGTCTTCTTCGTCTCGATGGGGGAGCACGAGCCGAAGCTCGACGAGTTTGCGGGAGACACGGAACGGACGAGCATCCTGAAGGCGCCCACTCCGGCAGCGATCGCCAGGGTGGCGCAGGAGATTCGCGCCAAACTGCCCAGTCCTCCGAAGCCACAGCCACTCCTGCTCACACTCACTCCGGCCGCAATCGACTTCGGCGAGGTGCGCCGCGGCGAGCCGACGCCCGAGCGCGAGCTGACGATCGCTGCCAATCGACCGGCCCGAGTCGCCGTGACCCTCGGCAACGCCGAGGGGGTGACGATGAAGGCGATCGAGGTGAATGCGCCGGCGACGATCCGCCTGCACCTCGACGTCGGCGAGGATGCACCTCCCGGCCCGCAGCGACTGACGATCCACGCCAGCAGCGCCGCCGCGAGCGCGACGGTGACGGTCCTTCCTCCGTCGATGGTCGTGCGCGCGTTGCAGGGCCTTGCCGCGCTTGCGCTGCTGCTCGCGGCGGCGTTCCTGGCGTGGAAGCGTCATCGGAGCAACCACGAGCTCGAAGGAGAGCTCGAGATCTTGCAGCCGCGCGTCGGGTCGGACGCCGCGTTCGTCGGCCTGCCCCAACTGCAGGCGACGAACGTCGTGCTCAGCTCCATCGTCCCCGCCGAGGCCCTTGCCGGCAGCGATGCGCGGCTCTTCGTCCGCCGCAGGAACGGCGCGAAGCGCGTCTGGATCGCGGTGCAGAGCGGCTCGCTGCGCATCAACGACGTCGAAACGCCTACCGGCGAGCTCTATGACGCCGACACCATTCACATCGGCGAGGCGAAGCTGCGCTTCAACCGGCTCGGCCACGAACGCGCCGAGACTTCGATCGGGGAGGATCTGTGAACAACAACGTGGTTTTTCGTCCAACGGTGATGATCGGTCTGGGCGGCACCGGCTACGGAACGCTGCTCAAGCTCAAGAAGCGCTTCATCGATGCCTACGGCTCGGTTCCGCCGATCATCCGGTTTCTCTCCATCGATACGACGGAGAACGCCGAGGGGGCGGCCCGAACGGATGCGGCCGCGCCCGAGGGGCAGCTCGATCACAACGAGGTCTACGTGCTGCAGGTGGGGAATCCGTCGTCGCTGGTGAACGGAGCGAACGACCACATCGACGAGTGGTGGCCGCCGGAGATTCCGACACAGGCGATCATCGCCGGCGCGGGGCAGGTCCGCGCACGGGGACGACTGGCGCTGTTCGCGAAAGCGGGCGAGGTCTACGCCAGGATCCGTCGCGCGGTGGACGACGTGCGGAACATCCGCAACCAGAAGCAGATGTACGCCGATCAGTTCCAGGTGGCGAGCCGGCCGGGGGTGGAGGTGCACATCGTCGGCAGCCTCGCCGGCGGGACCGGCAGCGGGACCTTCCTCGACGTCGCCTTCATGGCCCGCGACATCATCGGCAGCGACGAGCAGTCGAACTTCACCGGCGTGCTCCTGCTCCCCGGCATCTTCACGCGCTACGCCGGCGTGGCCCTGGTGAAGCCGAATGCCTACGGTGCGCTCAAGGAGATCGAGTACCTCTCGACGATGAAGGGCAGCCTCGTGGTCGACTACGGGATGCGTCGCGTGGAGGTGAACCGCCCGCCGTTCGACGTGATCTATCTCCTCGACAGCATCAACGAGCAGGGTCGCGTGGTCATGGAGCAGGCCGATCTCCTCGGATTGATCGCCGACGGCATGTACGTCCAGATCGGGTCGCAGATTGGCGCGGACAGCGCGAACGCCGTCGACAACATCAAGACCCAGATCGCCACCGCGCCTCGCGTCCGAGGACGCTCTCCGCAGTACTGCAGCTTCGGCGTGGCCTCTCTGGTGATGCCGAGCTTCGACGCGCTGATGTACGAGGACGCGAAGCGGCTCGTCAACGACGACCTGCTCAACGGCGTTGTGGCCGATGCCGACGTGGAGGAGGACGTCCAGCGCTTCATCGATCAGAACCGGTTACGCGAGGACGAATCGGATCAGGTGATCGAGTTCCTCAGCCAGCGCGAAGGCGGCGGACAGCTCCGGTTTCCGATGCCGCTCGGACAACTCAAGTTCGACAACAACGCCCTGACGTCGATCAAGAACCTGCACACCGTTCACCGGTCCCGTGCCGAGCGGCAGATCGCCCAGGCCATCGGCGGGAACTTCGAGAGCCTGCGCAACGACACGGTGAACGCGATCAACGCCATGTGGGAGGCGATCGCGAATCGCGTCAACGGCTTCACCCGCGCGGAGCGCTTCTTCGAGAAGCTGCAGGCCAAGCTCGAGTGGTACCAGAACATGATGGAGGGCGAGGCGAAGGAGGAGCGCGCCAGGCTCAAGGCCCTCAACTACAAGCCCGCCGAGGATCAGATCACCGAGGCCGTGGGAGCGTTCTTCAAGCGCGAGACCCGCGTCAAGACGGCCTGCGAGGTGTACGGCGGTCTGGTGGATCGCGAGACGGAACTGACCATCCGCGTCGCGCGTCTGGAGAAGGCCGCGGAGCTGTACTCGACCCTGCACGCGCACACCCAGGCGATCCTCAACTCCTGCTACCGCGTGCGCGAGAACCTGAGCGCCGCGCGCAAGCACTTCGAGCAGCAATACCTCGACGCGACCAATCCCCGCGGCGCCTCGCGCCTCTTCGAGCAGGTGGCCGCGTTCGATCCCGCACCGCACCGGCCGAAGGTCACCGGGGCCGACTTCGTGAAGTGGTACGCCGATCACCTCGACGGTTCCCTGTCGCAGTGGGCCGGCCTTCGCGCGACCGAGGTCCACGCGGACATTCAACAGTTCGTGGAGAAATGCTACGAGCCTCTGACGTCGCTGACCATGGAGGACGTCCTGCAGCGGACCTCGCCCGAGGTGGTCTCGCAGGAGCTCAAGCGCCTGGACAATCTCGCCGTGCCGCTGTGGCGGTACGACGTCGGCAGGATCCCGGTCGTCAATCAGACGATCATCAACGAGTTCTACCACTACGGCGTCGCCGACGCCGATACGACCGTCCTCAAGGAGTCGCGCTACGAGGCCGGAGTTCCCAAGGGGAACACGAAGCCGTCCATGGTCTCGACACGCGACGCCCGGCGCATCGTGCTGTTCAAGGTGAAGACCGGCATTCCCCTGTTCGCGCTCGCGGAGATCGACGACATGGAGCGGGCCTATACGGACCCGAACAAGGTCGTCTCGAATCACATCGACAAACAGTGGCAGGAGCTGCCCAACCTCATTCCCCGCAGCGGCGACGGAGAAGCGCTGCGCTGGTTTGCGCTCGCGCAGGCCCCCGAGCCCTTCGCCATCATCAAGCGCGAAGGGGCGTGGTATTCGATCCGCTCGAAGGGCGGCCGCCGCACGGAGAACAACCTGATCCGCCTCGGCCAGGGTCGCGTGCCGGCTTATGGGGCGTTCGAGAAGAACCGGGAGCTTGTGCAGGAAGCGGAGGAGACCATCGACGCCGTGGTCACGAGGGAAGGCGCGGTGCGGATCGTCCTGATCCTGAAGGAGTACACGGAGACCCTGTCGAAGCAGATGTCGTCGACAGTCGACGCGGCGGTGAAGGACCAGGTCGAGAGCGAGATCGTTGCCATCGAGGAGTACGTCCGCCGCATGGAGACGCTGAGCTGACATGCACAAGCCGGTCAGCATCCTCGCTCTCGACGACGTCTCGACCGCGCTCGCCGAGGCCGTGCAGAAGCGCGTCGCGGCCCGGTCCGGACTGGACGATCTCGTCCAGTCGCGCTCCCTCGCGGCGGGGGCCGAGCTTGCGGACACGGTTCTGTCGATCCACGCGCAACGCCAGCGACCCGACGGCCCGCTGCGTGCGCGCGACGACATCAGCACCCGCGAGATGGTCCTGCTCGTCCTCTCCGCGGCCGGTCCGGCGCGCACGACGGTGCTGGACACGGCGGAGCGCGTGCGCCGGCTCTTCGAGATGCGCAGGCTCTCGCCGTTCTTCACGATCGAGATCCTCTGCCTGCTGCCGGAAGTGATCGCCGGCTCGTCCTCGGCCGACTACGCCGCCGCGTATGGGCTGCTCAAGACGCTCAACGCGGCCGAGCGGAGCCTGTTCGACGCGGTGTGGCTCCTCGACGCGACCAACGCCAGCCGGGTGAAGTTCGGCGCGCTCGACGCGGCCCGCGATGCGTACGCGGATGCGATCGCCGGCATGCTCACCCTCGATCCGGAGATGAGCGGCGCGCTGCCGGGTGTGCATCCGCGTGGGATGCCGCCGGTATTCAGCGCATTCGGCTGCGCGGAGCTGGTCTTCCCGCGCGAGGTCGCTCTGCAGCGCGTCGAGCGGCGCTTCGCCAAGGAGCTGCTCGCCACCGTCATCCTTGCCGGTTGTCATCCTGAGCCGGCGCAGCGCGGCGAAGGACCCCCTGCAGCGGGCGCGGACGTCGCAAACGACAGGGGGTCCTTCGCCGTCTCCGCGGCTCAGGATGACAAGTTCTCTCCGATCCTGAGAGCAAAGCAGATCGTCGTCGGCGACGCGTTTGCCAAACCGCTGGAGCGGATCGGCGTGGACGCCGGGCAGTCGCTCTTTCAGAAGTTCCAGCCGAAGACCGTCGTCACCGAGCGGACGCGCAACGCCGAGGAGCTGATCGCCGCCGTCCGCGGCGAGCTGAAGGTTCATCGCGACGGCGCACACCTGCAGCACCTCGAAAGGCTGGCGCGACAGGGCGAGCAGACCGCCGGGGAGCTGGCCGCGCTGGTTGCCGGCGTGGTCGACGAGACGCTGGATAGGAGCGGCTACGCGCAGGCGATCGACCTGCTCGAGGCCCTGCTCGATCCGTTGCCCGAACTGCGGCCGGACGCGGACCTGTCCCCGCGCAACCTGGTGACCGAGCTGACCGCCGCGACCGCGACTCTCGATCGCCGGCTGGCGTTCTTGCCGAACACCGCCGCGAGCGATGGCGCACGCAGGCGTGTTCGCGAGCTGGCCACGCTCATCCACGATCAGAAGCTCGTCGCCGACGCGGTGTCGTCGATCGGTGCCGTCACGCGGATCGAGGAGCTGGAGCGCGAGCAGAGCGCGCTGTTGCGGCAGATCCCCGAATTGCTCTTCGCCGAGGAGCGGGAGAACAGCGCGGCGAGGAGCGCGGCGCGTGATGCCGAGGCCGAGCGCCTGGCAGCGGACACGCTGGCCAGGGAGCAGGAACTGCGCGATCTCTTCACGCAGCTTCCACGCGTTGAGCAGAACCTCCGCGAGGCCCTCGAGGAGCGTCGCCTCTGGATGTGGAAGCAGGTTCTCCGGGCGGCAACCGGCGTGGCCGCGCTGTACGCGATCCCGTTCCTGTTCGGCGTCCTCGGCCCGAACCTCGAGCGGGTGACGTGGGCGGCGATGACCGGCCTGGGCATCTTCGGACTCGCCGCGGCGGTGCGCTACGTGACGATCATCCTGCCGAGGGTGCGGGAAGCGCGCGAGCTGCTCGCCCGGATCCGGGCGCAGATCGAAGCCACCGACAAGGTGAAGAATGCCGCGCACAATGAAGAGCTGCGGTATGAGTACGACGTCGCGCTGCGTCGCACGACGCTCGGCGTTCTCGGTCGCACGCGGGAGCTGGCGAAGCTCACCCTGGACGCGCTTCGCGAGCGCCGCGGCGCCCTCGAGCAGATGCTGGCGTCGTTCGCTCCCGTGTCGATCGCGACGACGGGTCTCGCGTTCCCGATCATCGACGACGGCGACGTCGACGCCTGGTACGAGCGGACCGGCGACGAGCGCAAGCCGCTGGTGCGGGAGTTCCCGATCCGGCGCTCCGAGTCGCGACATCTGCCCCTCGATGTTCTGCGAACACGCATCGAGTCCTACGCCGCGACGGCCTTTGCCGGTTTTCGGATGATGACCATCGGTGCGGCCGCGGCGTTGGCACCGGAACCGGAGCTCCTGCGGCGACTCCGGCGATTCGTCGAGGCCAGCACGCCGCTGATCGAGCTTCGCGACGACGACCTCCCGGCGCAGCAGGCGATGCAGCGCGATACGACCCTCTGGCTCGACACGGGCGACGCGACGTTCGCGTCGCTGCTTCGACGTCGCCTCCCTGACGCCCATGTGAAACCGGCGCCCGATGGTCTGCGGGTTCAGGCGTTGAGCCGGGTCCTTCATTTCCCCGGCTACGTCCTCGGCCAGATCGAGTACTACCGCGCGCAGTTCGCGGCGGCGGAAGCCGCGGACAACGCGGACGACCCGGATCTTCTGCCGCTCGATCTGGCGTTGTCGTCCACCGTTCGCGCGGCGTACGAACAAGTGCTCCTCGGCCGCGCCCTCGGCGTGATCGAGATCCAGGACGGACAGCTCGTGTCCTCTGCGGCCGTCCTCGGCGACACGCACCTTGCGGCCGCTGAGCGGCTCGCGTCGCCCGAGGCCGTCTCAACGAGAAAGACGCTCGACGTTGCGCTCGCGCCGCGGTTGTCCGTCGCGGGCGACGTGGAGCGCGACCTCCGCCAGCTCATGGGCGGTCCTGGACCGTTCTCACCACTGGACCGGGGCATCCTCGGCGCGCTGGTGAAGCGATACGCTTCGGAATTCTGAGCCGGCACGGCCGGCAGCCGGCGCGGCCGGCAGCGCTGGTTGGCCAAGCCTCGGGCACGTCAGTCGCCCAACTCGTTTTAACCGCGCAGGCTCCTAGGCGTGGTCAATCGTAGGCTTTGCTGCGATGGCGGATGTAAACGATATCGACGATGCGCTTGTGGTCATCGATCGAGTAGATGACGCGCCAATCGCCGATGCGAATCCGCCATAGGACGGGCTC
>CAZLGP010000061.1:0-11060 GCA_964558905.1 uncultured Thermoanaerobaculia bacterium
CCTTCCAATCGGTCGCCGAGACCGTGAACAGTTGGGCGATGTCGGCGTTGACGAGCTTGCTCATGGCTGCTCCTTGACCAATGCGGGCGGACCCGGATGGAGAATCCGGATCAGGCTTAGAAGTCCGGTGAGATCGGGACTGACGAGCGTGGTCATGCGCGCGCCTCCATCTTTCCGATCGCGGAGCCGGAGAACGTCATCGCGACGCGGTTGAGCCCCGACAGATCGACGTTGTTGTTGAGCGATTTCGGCAGCTCGATGTGCCAGACCGTGAACGGCGTCGGCTGGAAGTACGCGAAGCGCTGCTCGTCCGCGACCACGCCGTCGCCGTCGATCGAGCCGGCGTCGCCCGGCGCGCCGTGATACTGGAAGAAGCGCTGCAGCGGCGCCGCGGTGAACTTGAAGCCCTCTCCATTGAGGCGGTCGTCATACACGCCGTTCGTGCGGATCTGTACGTACGCCGGACCGGTGGCGCCGTAGAGCCACACGCGCAGTCGCGAGAGGCGGACGCGGTCGTAGGCCGCGAATGCGGGCGCGACGCTGTCGACGCTGAACTGTGCCTGACCCTTCGTGCGGAGGTCGTTCAGCACGCCTGGATCGGTGATGTCGATGGCGACACCGCCGTCCTCCGTTCCGAATGCCTGCGGCGGCGCGACGAACGACTCGAGCGCATCGGCGTAGTCGCGATGCATCGACGACAAGTCGTCCACGTTCTCCATGTTCTGCGCGGAGGCGATCCACTGTTCCTTCGACGTCGCCTGCGCGCTGAAGAACTGGTACTGCGACTCGTACTGCTTCGCCGCGTCGCCGAACGCGGTGGCGGAGTCCTGGTAGACACTCGGGCTGAGGTAGGGGACGAAGTGCACGCCGCTGGCGGTGACGGTGAGCTGCGCGAGCAGCGCGGCGCTCTGCAGTCCGAGATCGGGGAGCAGGTCGGATGGCGCGGACGCGGCCTGGATCCAGGTCAGGATCGAGCGTGCGACGTCGGGTCGCGACTCGATGAGGATCGACGCGAATTCGAACGTCGTCGAGAGCGACATCCAGAGCGGGCTTCCGACGCTGAGCAGCTCCGGCGGAAGCGCGACCAGAGGCGTCTGCACCGCCTGGCCGCCGGTCAGGCGGATCTGCACGCCGAGCGAATCGAAGTGCGTGAGATCGAAGACGGTCGGTAGTTTCGGGCTCGCGGCCGTCACGGCCTGCACGCGCAGCGGGCCTTCGATCTCGCTCGCATAGAGCACGAGCGTGGCGTTGTTCGGCGTCCGATAGTCGAGCTGCAGGAACGTGCCGCTGGTGGCGACGATGCGCCGCGCGACGATGAAGAGCGCCAGCGGCGGCAATGCCCAGTTGCGATCGGCCGGGAGGGTGACGACGTCCGCGAAGACGTAGACGACCAGCGGGCGGTCGGGCGCGGTCTCGACGGCCTGGATGATCGTGTCGAGACTGACCACGAGATCGCGGATGATGAGGCGCGAGCCGTCGCGTGTCGTTTCCGCGGTCGAGGGCACATGTGCCGTCGACTGCACCTCGGCGTAGATGGAGCTCCAGTCGAAGCTGTTGCTGACAGGGGTGGCCATGTTCTTTCCTTTCCCGGAGGCAGGTCAGACCCCATCTACGGTCGGTAGATGGGGTCTGACCCCGGCTCGCGGCGATCAGGCGGCGACGGCGGTCGTGGCGCTTCCGCTGAACGAGGCGGCCTGCTGCGCGATCTTCGCGATCTTCGCGGACAGGGCCGTCGCGGACTGCACGGCCTGGTCGGGCGGCTGGACGCTGATGTAGGCGTTGACGCGGTAGCCGTCGGCTTCCTGCGCCACCGAGGCCCAATTGGAGATCGCTTCGTCGATGCCGAGGCTCATGATGATGGCCGGGGCCTGGGTGATGTCGGTCTGGATGGACGTGATGATGTTGTTCAGGTCATCGCTGATGGCGCCCCATGCACCGCGCATCTTGTCGAGCACCGGCAGCGCGGCGTTGAGCTGCGCGCTGATGTCGCCGAGGTCGGAGTTGATGCGGGTGAGGTCGGCCATCATGATCGCGGCCGCGCGCAACTCGTCGTTGAGCGTGTCGATGGCGGTGCTGATGCCATTGGCGCGGGCCAGCGCATCGGTGGCCTTCTTGCCGTAGATGCCGGCGACAATGCCCGCGGCGATCGTTCCGACGGGGAAGACCCACGCGTACGCGGCCGAGGTTGCGGCCACGACGACGTCGTGGTTGTACTCGGACATCGCGTCGTCGAGATCCGATTTGTCCTGCGTGATCTGGTCGCTGAGCGACAGGATCTGCGGACTCTCGTCGCCGAGCTTCTGCTGATACGTCGCGTGCAGGGTCTTGACCGCGGCGCCGTCCGCCTTGGTCTGCGTGTCGAAAACGGTCATTGCATCTCTGACGGCGGCGGCGTGGTCGGCAAATCCCTGCGCCTGGCCGCTGAGGACGCCGAGGATCGCGGTGAGCTGCTGCGCCGCGAGCGGATCGGGCGGTGTCTGCTGGAGCCTCGGCAGGAGCCTGGTGAGCGCGCCGTAGTAGATCGGCACCTTCTCGTTGTAGTGCACGATGTCGGACGCGCAGCTGACGCTGTCCGGCAGCGTGTGCGCGTTCCAGTAGGAGGCGTGGTCGTTCATGGTCTTGTACGCCGCGAGCAGATCGGCGAACTGATCCATGCCGCCGGGAGGAGGCGCGGGCAGGCGCTGACCGAGCGTGGTCAGGTCCGTCGGAAGATTCATGGCGCTCGTGACGTAGCACTGCACGGCGAGCCACTCGGGCCTGTTGAGCACAAAGGGACCATTCTGGGACTGGAGCTGACCTGGGCCGATGTCGGGCATGATGCTCTCCTATCTTTCGTCTCTGTTTTACGAGTTTTTCGACCGCTCTTCTGCGATCTGAGACCGTAGACGGGGATGCCCATCCAGTTTTCCAACCCCCTCGAAATTCTTTTCGTGGGCAACGGATCGGTCGCTGGCCGTGCAAGTCCTCAGGCCCGCCGGCCTGCGCAGTCAGACGGAGGACCACCACAGAGTCACAGAGAGCACAAAGGGGGACGGAGCTCCCTTGAGGGCGACCGGAAGAGACCCCTCACGACGTGCCGGCTACCGCTTCGCCAGCTCCGCCTCGACGCGCGCCACATCTTCCGGACGATCGACGCCGAGATGCGACTTTGCCGTCGCGATCACGGCGATGCGGAAGCCGTGTTGCAGTGCCCGCAACTGTTCGAGCGATTCGGCCCGCTCGAGGGAGGACGGCTCAAGGGCCACGAAGCGCTCCAGCGCCGCGCGGCGGTACGCATAGACACCGATGTGCCGCAACGTCACCTCGCGGGAGCCGATGGCGGCGCGGGAGAAGTAGAGCGCGTTGCCGATGGAGTCGCGGACGACCTTCACGACGTCCTTCGCGTGGAACTCTTCGTCGGACTCGATCGGACACGCCAGCGTGGCCATCCCGCTCGGCGTGGTCTCGAGGCGCTCGATGAGCGCGTCGACCGAGGCGATGTCGATCAGCGGCTCGTCGCCCTGGACGTTGACGATGATGTCGAACGGCTCCTTTTCGATCGCCTCGATGATCGGCAGCGCGGCCGCGATGCGGTCCGTTCCGGTGGGGAAGTCGCCTTCGGGACGGACGGCTTTGCCGCCGAACTCCGCGACGTGTCCGAAGATCCGCGCGTCGTCGGTCGCGACGTAGACCGCGGTGGCGCGCGCCGAGAGTTTCGCCCGTTCGTACACGCGCTGGATCAGCGACACGCCCGCGATCTCCGCGAGCGGTTTGCCGGGGAAGCGCGTCGATGCCCAACGCGCCGGAATGACGATCACGCTCCGCATGCCGGGCGCGATTCTACATGCGGCCCCTCCCGCGTTCCTTGCGCGGGAGGGCCTTCGCCGCGCCGGTTGCGGCTCGCCTCGCGGCGCGGCCGGACAGGAAGCTCGCGTTGCTCGTCCTGTGCAACCCGCTCGTCGACGGGCCTTTCCGGATCTTCCCTCCACTGGCGACGGAGCTCCCTCGCTCCGGTGCCGTGCCCGCATGGGGTGCGGGAGCTGCCGAAGGAGGTGCTCGGCGGTCGCCTCGCCGCCGCCTGCGCGGCGGACGCGGATGACCTGAGAACGTCCCTGACCGCACCGTTGCTCGGGATCGAGCGCGTGCCCTTTGCGGTCGTGAGAGTGATCGAGGCGCCACAGCTGGCCGCACAGGTGCGCCGGCCGCCGTATGGGCGGCGATCAGCGATGGTTTTCAGCGCGCCGCGTGACGGATGTGGACACCCCTGGAATGATCTGCGGGCGCTTCGGTCATTCGAAGCCGGCGTGACGTGACACGACAGCCTCTGAGGATGAATCGGCGTCGGAGGGCGTCGCATCAACACGGCGCGCGAGACCGTCCCGAGAACAAGGCCTTGCCTCCGAACAGGTTGCGAGTTGAGCACGAGAGCCATCTTCGCCCGCTATCAGTCACGACGCGTTTTCGCCGTCGGGGACGCGGAGAGAGGCGCTACGCGGCGAAGTTACGCGACGAGAAGCGTCGCGTAACGCTGACGATGAAGTTCCACCCGACGATCAACCAATGTCTCCCGAGCATGTTACGATCTTCGCGCCGACGTCCCATTCGCCCGATATCCGTCGCGCTCGGAGTTCGCCAGCACGACGGGCGAGGGGGGTGAGGCTCAATACAGAGTTGGACGGCGACGCGCGCGGGAGCGTAGGCTCGGTCGTCGCGCAAGCTCGCTCAGCGACTCCACGAGCAGACCGTCGTCCCTGGCATGAGTGCGGATCGGCGGTTTCTCGCGTTTCGCCCGGCACGTCCGCTCGCGTCACCACCCTCGCAGCGTTGCCTCACGACTCGGCGGCGGTGCACGAAGGAGCGAGCTTCGTCACGCGCATCGCGCTTCGTGCGCGTTCGGCGCGGAGCCGCCGAGGCGCACATCGCTCGTCCAACAAGCCGCTGCACCGGACGCCCACCGCCGCACTTTCGTGGCGAGTGCTATTCTCTCCGGCGTGCGGTGGCCGCCGGTGAGCGGCAGAACCGTTGGGCGTCTGAAGCACGTGGACTTCGAGTACTTTCAGGGCCCCGAAGGCGACATGTCGCACTTCGAGGGCGTGCGCGCCTGCTCGTTCTGCCGGCAAGCGGTCCCGTGCTTCTCTCTCGAGTATGCGTGGTCCGCAGAGCTACCGGAATCTGAACGCCAGGGTGCGTTCGGCTGCAGCGCATGTCTGCGGGCAGGGCGATTCGAGTTTTGGCACGACACGGAGATCGGAATGCTCAGCGAAACTGGGCTGGAACACGTTTACAAACACAGCAAGGAGCCGCCGCCCGACTTCTCGCCACGCGCGCTGGTAGACCTCCGTCACACCCCTCAAATCGCCACTTGGCAGCAGGAGCTGTGGCTCACTCACTGCCGAGACTTCATGGTCTACGAAGGAACGTGGGAGCCCGCCGACTTCAACTCCAACGCGCCGGACGGAGATGGTCACAAACTGTTCCTGCAGATGACCGATGAGTATCCGGAGCTTTGGGCCGAGGCGACCCTTGCAGGAGAGAGCCATCCCGGTACGTGGCATGCCACGTACTACGTCTTCCGGTGTCGACACTGCGGTTTGCGCCGCGGCAACTGGGACTGCGACTGACCAGACCCCAACTCAGCGGTTGCACCGGACGCGAACCGCTGCTTTACTGTACTCCAAGAGCCCACGTCAACGCGCGCAGTTCGCGCCGGTGAACCGCGGGCCGTTGGGCGTCGGAGCGAGAGGCACGATGGAGAAGATCGACTACCGCGAGCTGAACGCACGCCAGAAGGAGAACTACAACTTCCAGAAGGTCTCCGCTGTCCTTGCCGACTACGGCTACGTTACGTTCAGGCTGTCCGACGACTGGCAGGGGGCGGATTTCATCGCACTCCACATCTCAGGAACGGTTCTGCGCGTTCAGCTGAAGAGCCGACTCGCATTCAGCCGAATCTATGAAGGCAAAGGGCTCCATGTAGCCTTCCCTCATGGCGATCATTGGTACCTATACCCTCACGATGAACTGCTGCCGAAGATTCTTGCGGCCACGAACGTCGGCCGAACGAAATCGTGGCTGGAGCGCGGGGGCTATTCCTTCGTCGGGCTTTCCGCTGACGTTGCGCCGCTCCTGAGTAGCTATCGCATCTCCGGCGGGACGAGCGGACTGCCCGAAACGTAAACGACGCCCAACTCAGCGGTTGCACCGGACGCGAACCGCTGCTTTACTGTGCTCCAAGAGCCCGCCTCATCGCGCGCGGTCCGCGCCGGTGAACCGCGGGCCGTTAGCCGCCGAGGCCGAATGGACAACGAGCTGACAGAAGTCTGGGTCTTTCACTGTGCCGGTGCGCGGTTTGCGAGCGGCGTGTTTGCTACTCAAGTAGATGCGGAGTCGTCGGGGATCGCGAGGAACGAGCTCACGGGCTTGCTCACTGCATATCCAGTGGGTGTCGGCGTCTACGAATGGGCGGTTGACTCCGGCGTCTTCAAAGTGACGAAGGAGAAGCACCGACATCCTGAGTTCATCGGAAGCTTCACTTCCGGCGCGCAGAAGCACTTGCACTTCGAGAACGGTAAGGATGAGTATGCCGAGAATGAGTCGCTCCCAAGCGGTGGCTAATAGAGAGTTGGGCGGACGGAATCCACGCTCAGCGAGAGGCTCCGGCGAAGGAACGGAGGCGAGAGGCAACGGTTTCACAGGAATGTGCTCATCAAAGCCAAGTGACGCTCGAAGTCGTGAGGGGCACTGCGCTGGAGTTCCTGAAACCGAGAGCTTCTGCATCTGTCGAAAGTCCGAGGCTCCATGTGCCATATCCTCGCATGGTGGGAATTCCTTAGCGTGATATCGTCGATCGCGCATGTTCCGTGGCCATCAACGGGTGAACATGCCGGCGCGCGAGCGCCGTCTTTTCGCTGACCGACAAGTGACCGAGGACAATCATTATGTCACTATTCAGGACCAACCCGACGATTGCAAGAGATTGCGCAACAGGCACTTTTGTCGTCAAGCGAGAGGGCATAACTGCCGCCGACGTATGGAAGCTGTTGACAGAAATGTTCAGCGGTAAAGGACACTGCATTGTTCTCAGCTTGGATCGCTTGATTCCCGTCACTGGAGGCAATGTCAAAACAGGCTCGCAATTCGAGGATTACAATGCGGCTGGTCCGAGGCGTCCGCTAACCGTCACTACGTGGGATCCTGTCAACATGGTCCTATCATTCCGTATACAGCCGCCAGCAAGCATTGAGAAGAAGCACAGGCACAACGCATGGGAATATCAATTTATGCTCTTTGAGTCTAACTTAAATGAGGTCTGTGTGGACATCCAACTTGTTATTGAGCACAACGCCAGAATCAGCATGGATGCCGTGCGAACTGTCACTACAGACATTTACAGCATCTGCACGAATGTCATAGGTCATAACCGCGCTACCTTCGAACGAGAAAGTATACGCAAAGGCTTATCGGTGCGTACTCCGGGTCGATAATGCCCGTACTTTTCACTGGTATAGGCCAGAAGCGTTTGGCAGGCCAAGTTGCGTACGGCAGAATAGCCCGAAGCGGCGCCGCCCAACTTTGGTGTGAAGCTGTCAGCGGGCTGGCGTCCGGCCCGCCGGCCGAGCCGGCTGCATCATCAATATATGCACGGCGTCACGCCGGCTGCAGACGCCTGAATGTCTCTTTGCGCGTGCTCGGCGGCAGCCGGCGCGCCGCATCGTTCCTGGCGCGTGAAGCCCGCTGCAGCTTACACCAAGGACGTTAGACGGCCACGCGCACACGACGGTAGAGGCTCTCCGGCGCAACGTCGGCACCGTTCGGCCACGTGATCGTTCCAAGGTCCGAGTCGACGCGCACACGACGGAAGAAGTCGATCTCTCGCAGCGGCTCGAAGACGGGTCCTGCGAGCAGGTCGCGCAGGTCGACTTCGCCCTCAACGCCATCTTCGAAGCGAAGCCACAGCACGTGGTCTCGCACGTGCCGAACAGCGATCCGAGGTGCGACTTGGATCCGCGACACGCCCGCGATCTCCGCGAGCGGTTTGCCCGGGAAGCGCGTCGATGCCCAACGCGCCGGAATGACGATCACGCTCCGCATGCCGGCCCTCCCGCGCTCAGGCGCGCGGGAGGGCCGGCCGATCTTTCGATGTCAGCTATTTCGTGCGAATCATCGCCTGCATCTCCTTGACCGATTTGGCCAGGCGCTCGCGAAGCTCTCCAAGCCCGAGGCGGACGCCTTCGAACTGCAGTTTCGTGAGGTCGTCGACGTCCAGCTTCCGCACGCGCTGGTCTTTGCCCTCGGCCGCGGCCTTGATCTCGTCGGCGATCGGGAAGGTCGCGCGCACCAGGCCGCCCAGAACCGCGATCTCGAAAAGCTCGAACGGCGGGCAGGAGAGGCAGGGGTCGCCCGGGCCCGGCCATCCCTTCTTCCAGAACAGCCGGTCCTTCAGATACGCCCAGAAGTCGTCATCGACGATCTGGATCCCCTCGAAGACCCAGCGAGAGACCCAGCAGGGACCGAAGTAGCGGGAGAGATAGGAGTGCAGGGGCCGCCCGAGGTCGAGGACGCTCGCCTTCCGGGTGTATTCCTGGAACCCGAGGTAGGTGAAGTGGGTGGCGAGGACCTCCAGGACGATGCACCAGTTGTTGATTCCCGGAGGGGCGAGCCAGGTGGCGACGTTGAGGTAGTAGCGGCTGATCTTGTCCCAGTTCTCGCCGCCGGCCGCCTCGATGGCCTGGATGTTCTCGTCGAACCAGTGATGCCAGGTCGCGTCGGTCACCACGCGTCCCACCTGGGCCGGATGTCCGTCGTAGACGCTGATCTGAGCGAAGCGCTTTTTCGGCGACGGCCCCTTCTCGAGGTTGTAGGGCGGATTGGGCGTGGTCGTTCCGTGAGCGATCACGGTGGGACCGTGCGGATTCCCGCCGACCTTCGGGTATTCGTCGCCGGTCAATGCGCCGAAGGTGTAGGTGGCGTCGAGGTCGATCTCGTGGTTCTCGTAGCACCAACCCTCGTGCGGATGGTCGGGCAGCACGTCGATGGGACCGTGCGTCGGATGGCAGAGGATCGGATGCGGGCGCTCGATGATCTTGAACACATGGAGCTGCTGGGCCATCCACGGAACCCAGTCGATCTTCTGGGGGACGGTGTCCTCCTGAACCAGGAAGTCGATGAACGCACCGTTGTTGATCTGGGCCGGCGTGGCCGGCTGGTTCGTGTCGTGACGGAGGTGCGTGTCGGCGTCGGTGATGTGGCCGATCGGCGGCACGCCCTGAGCGTTGGTCCACCGCCGCATCGAGCGGATGCGCGGGATGCGATGGCACATCGACGCGCCGAGGTAGTCGTGGTCGCCCATGGCCAGGAGGCCGCCGCGACGCTCGTTCATCCAGGTCGTCAGCACCCTCAGTTCAGCGTCGCTGGCGGGGAGCTCGAACGTCTGGGTGATGTTGCTGTCCGGTCCGGCGTCGTTGCCGGGCTTGAACCCGAAGCACCAGACCTCGTCGTACTTGTCGACGATGGGCTGCCCGGCTTCCTCCTGATCGAAGCGGAAGCCTTCGTAGCGGGGCTGGTTCGCCGCCGGGCTGTTGTTGGTGCTGGCCGGCGCAGAGCTTCGGCGGGCGATGTCGACCGAGAAATGCGTACAGCCGATGTTGGACTCGCGCAGCAGGCGAATGACCCGGCCGACTCCGAATGCGGAAGGGACCTCGGTCAGCGAGATCTCGGTGTCGACGACGAACAGGATGCGGATCGTCGTGCGGATCCGAAAGATCTTGTACAGCTCCGCGATGTGCTTGCGATAGACGTCAGAAATGCCCAAGGCGCCGCGATGGATGCCGAGATCCTCGACGTGGTGGTTCGACATGGATGTCTCCTTTCGTTCGTAGTGAAGGAAACCGGGAAAGCGTTTCAACGGGCCCGTCGGCACGTACAATCGCGCTCTCAATGACGGCCGGCGAGACCATCAGTGCATCCGATCGCGACCTGATGAAGCGCCTGGGTCTGGTCCTGGCCTTCCTCTTCGTTTTCACGGCGGCGTTCAGCCACCTCGCCGGCGTCTACTCGCAGAAGTTCCACGACCGCACCGCGCGCGCGCAGCTCCTCTGGGCCCGGCATCCGATGAGCGCGAACGAGCCGGTGGCGTTCTTCGCCGCGCGCGAGATCACGCTCCCCCCCAATCGGATCTACGCCCGCCTCAAGATCCTCGGCGATCCGGAGTACACGCTGTACGTCAACGGGCGCGAGATCGCGGCGCGATTCGTCGGCGAGGATCGCGCGCTCGATTACTACGATCTGTCCGAGGTCCTGCAGACGGGACGGAACCGTATCGTCATCGCCGTGCGTGCACCGAAGGGAGTCGGGGCGCTGCTCGCCGCGCTCGATCTCGCGCCCGAGACCGAGAACTGGGTCGTCACCGATGCAGCGTGGAAGATTTATCGCCGCTGGGATCCGCTCATCCTGCTCTACGACGTCGCGGGGCAATGGGAGTCTCCGGCGATCATCGGAGCTCCGCCAATCGGGCGGTGGAACTTCCTCGAGATCGCGAAACGCGATCCGGAGACTCCGTCGCAAACCGTGCTCGAGGCGAAGGAGACCTTCGAGTACATCGGCCTCCTGCCGACGGTTCGCACCGAGGGCGGGATCTCCGTTGCGGGGAGCGAGCGCGCGCGGGCGCGTGCGTTCGACTTCGGCTTCACGAAAGGACGCGTGCGCGTCTCCAGCGATCGGCCGTCGGCGTTCAGCCGCCTCGTCCAGGTGCGGTTTGCGAACGACAGCAGCGAGCTGGGCCACCTCGAGCTCAACCCGCGCGCGGTCGTGTTCGCGCCCGGCGAGACCGAGGTGACCACTCCGGAGGAGCACAGTTTCCGCTACGCGGTGGCGTTCGCGCCGGATGTGACGGTGGAAGTCGTGCGGTAGGGGTCTTTCAGTTTTCAGTTTATCCCGCGCGGAGACGCGGGATCTCCGGTGCGGCCGCGCAGGCCGCGCCTCAGGTTTCGCATCTGCCGGTATTACCGGAGATCCCGCGTCTTCGCGCGGGATAAACTGAGACGGACTATCAGGTTTCGCATCTGCCGGTATTACCGGAGATC